>NZ_LZJX01000121.1:0-13378 GCF_001667595.1 Mycobacterium sp. E2989
AGGGCGCCAAGGACCCGGTCCCCGCTCGCCGCTTGATCGCCGCCACGAGCCAGCACAGCCAGCGCAAAGACCCTCAGTTGGTCGGGCGCACGTGGGAACTCAACACCATCGCCGGCATCCTCGATGAGGCGGTCGGCGGGGCCGGATGCGTCATCGATGTCGTTGGGCCGCCGGGCATCGGCAAGAGCCGTACCGTCCGCGAATCGGCGGCATTGGCGCGAACCCGCGGGATGGATGTCATCACCGTGTACTGCGAGTCCCACACCAGCGACATTCCGTTCCACGCGGTGACGGGGTTGTTGCGCGCCGCCCTCGGGGTCGACGGGCTGGGCGACGCGGCCGCACGGGCACAGCTGGAAGCCCGGTTCCCGAACGCCGACAGTGAGGATCTCTGGCTGGTCGACGACCTGCTCGGCATTGCGGATCCCACGGTGGAAGCGCCCAACATCGAAGGTGACGCCCGGCGGCGGCGTCTCACCGCGCTCGTGACTGCCGCGTGGGTGAATCGCCGTGGCTCGGCCCTCTATGTGATCGAGGATGCCCATTGGATCGACGAGGTCAGCGAGTCGATGCTCGCCGACTTTCTGACCGTGATCCGGCAAACCCGTTCGATGATGCTGATCACCTACCGGCCCGAGTATCAGGGCGCGCTGGCGGCGATTCCGGGCGCACAGACCATCGCGTTGCGTCCGCTGAACAACACCCAGACCGTGGCGCTGATCGACGAACTGCTCGGCACCGATGCCTCGGTGCGCGGGCTCGCGGAAGTCATCTCCGAACGTGCGGGCGGCAATCCCTTTTTCGCCGAGGAAATCGTGCGCGACCTCGCGGAGCGGGGTTCGATTCGCGGCGAGCGCGGTTCCTACCTGCTCCACGGCGAGATTGCCGACATCACCGCCCCGCCGACATTGCACGCCGTCATCGCCGCCCGCATCGACCGCCTCAGCTTCCCGGCCAAACGCACACTGTGCGCGGCCGCGGTGATCGGGACGCAGTTCAGCCCGGACCTGGTCAGCGCGCTGGGCGTCGAACCGGTCCTCGACGAACTGGTCAAGGGCGAGTTGATCGACCAGGTCGCGTTCACCCCGAAGGTCGAATACGCGTTTCGGCATCCGCTGATCCGGTATGTGGCCTACGAATCGCAACTGAAGTCGGACCGCGACGAGCTGCACCGCCGACTCGCCGCCCTGATCGAACAGCGCGAGCCGGAATCAGCCGACGAAAATGCCGCACTGATCGCAGAACACCTCAAAGCGGCGGGTGATCTGCATGCGGCCTTCGACTGGTACATGCGGGCGGGAACGTGGTTGAGACACCGCAACATGGCCGCCGCGCGGGCGAGCTGGCGGCATGCGCGCGACGTCGCGGACCGCCTACCCGCCGCCGACACCGAGCGCGCCGCAATGCGGATCGCGCCGCGCACGCTGCTCTGCGCCAGTTCCTGGCTGACCGGCGGCACCATGGCAGACACCGGATTTGACGAACTGCGCGACCTGGCGACCGCGGCCGGCGACAAGGTGTCGCTGGCGATGGCGATGGCCGGATGGCTGCCGGCGCTGATCGTGCACGCCCGGTTCGGCGAAGCCGCACAGTTGGCCTCGGAGCTCGAGAGCCTGCTCGACTCGATCGGCGATCCGACCTTGATTCTCGGGCTGCTCTACGCGGCGATGCCCACCAATCTTCAGCGCTGCGAGATGACCGAAGCCCTACGCATCGCGCAGCGGGCGATCGAGCTGGCCGACGGTGACGCGACCAAGGGCAATCTGATCATCGGCTCCCCGCTGGCCGGCGCGACCGTGCTCCGGGGCTGCGCCCGGTGCTTCCTCGGCGATCCGGACTGGCGGGTTGATCTCGATACGGGCGTGGCGATGGCCCGCGCATTCGAACCGGCGTTGCGCGCGATCATGCTGCTGTTCAAGTACAACCTGGTCCCCTACGGGGTCTGGTTGCCCGACGCGGCCTCCCTGCGGGAGACGGCCGAGATGCTGGACATCGCGGAGCGATCCGGTGACGATCTCACGCTGGCCTGCGCCCGGTACGTGCACGGCGTCGCCCTGTTGACCTACGACGGAGGCTCGCGCGAAGCCGCCTTCACCCTGCTCGCCGCCGCGCGTGAGGCCGCCTTGCAAGAGCGCTTCACGCTGGGCGCGGACACGCTGGTGAACCTCTTTATCGCCAATGAGAAGTTGCGCATCGGCGACCTTGACGCCGCGATCGAACTCTTGCGCCCCGCCATCAACGAGCAATACGACAGATCCGACTTCCTCAGTCTCGGCGCCACCACCGCCGCGCTGGCAGAAGCGCTGCTGCGCAGGGGTGGCGCCAGGGACCTCCCTGAAGCGCAAGAGGCCATCGACCGGCTGGCGGCGATGCCGACCGAACCCGGATTCGTGCTGCATGACCTGTGGCTGCTGCGGATGCGCGCACTGGCGGCGCAGGCGCGCGACGACGGCGCAACTTATCGGGATTACCGCGACCGCTATCGCGCGATGGCCAATTCGCTTGGCTTCGAAGGGCATATCGCTTGGGCCCGGGCAATGCCCTAACCCAGGTTCGCCCTCAAACACGCTCCGTATACGGTCCAAGTATGAATCCAGTTTCGGTGATCACCGGCGGTGCGGGTGGCATGGGTCTGGCCACGGCCAAACTCGTCGCGCACGACCACGCCGTCGTCCTCTGCGACGTTCGGCAGGACCGGTTGGAGGCCGCGGCGGCAACCCTGGGAGAGCTCGGGGCGAACGCCACCGCGGTCAATTGCGACGTCACCGACCGGGGCGCGGTGACTGACCTGCTCGACACCGCGAAGGGCCTCGGCAGGCTAGCCTCGGTCATCCACACCGCGGGGGTGAGCCCGAGCATGGGCCCCGCCGACTACGTCATGCGGACCAACGCGATCGGCACGCTCAACGTCAACGAGGCGTTCTACGCCGCGGCCGGGGAGGGCGCCGCGATCGTCAACGTGGCGTCGATGGCGGCCCACATCCTGCCCGCGGAAATGGTTCCGGTAGACCAGTTTCCGCTCGCGCCGCACGACGCCGACGCCTTCCTGGACGCCCTGATGACGACGTGCAACATCGTGCCCGAGGAGGCGCGATCCGGCATCGCCTACGCGGTCAGCAAGAGCTTCGTCAAGTGGTACAGCCAGTCCCAGGCGGAAAGATTCAACGCCCGCGGGCTGCGCATCGTCTCGGTTTCGCCGGGCTCGATCGACACCGAGATGGGCAGGCTCGAAGAGCAGGCCGGCGCCGGCGCGATGGTGACCAACGCCGCGGTCCCGCGGTGGGGCAAGCCCGAGGAGATGGCCGAGCTGCTCGCGTTCTGCGCCAGCGAGAAGGCGGGCTACCTCACCGGCACCGACATCCTCAACGACGGCGGCGTCATCGCGTCGATGACCGAGCGGGCCCGGGTGGCCGCCGCCGGCTGAGCCCGTCGGGTCAGACCAGGTAGTACAGCTCCGGGTGCGGGGCGAGTTCGGGCGGGGTGGTGACGGGTGACTGAACATCGCTCTTGTTGTGCGCGTAGCGCACTGCTTTGAGCGTCGCCGAGAATTCCTCGTCCTCCTCGGGGAAGACCTGCTCGGCGGGGAACCAACCCTGGAACCCGACGTTGTGCAAAACGCCGAGGGTGTCCGGGCGCACGCCGGCCAACAGGATCGTCACCCCGCGCGCGGTCTCGTCGCGCAGGAAATGCTCGATGCGCTCGATGCAGACGACGTCGGGATGTCGCACCCGTTTGAGCCGCAACACCACGAACGTGAGGCCGTCGTCGGCGACCCGTCGGCCGATCTCGGAAAGGTAGCGGTCGAGTTCCGGTGCTGCACCGAAGAACAACTCGCCCTCCAGGTCGTAGATCACGATCGATGGATCCACCGGGTCCCCGGGGATGCGTTCCCGCACAACGCGTTCGGGCGTGACGACAAGCTCCCTGGCCTTCAGCTTCGCCGCGCGCGGCACGAACAGCAGAATCGAGAGCACCACACCGAGCAACACCGACTTGTCCAGATCGATCGCCACGCCGGTGAACGCGGTCACGATGACGAGCCCGGCGTCGTACTTCGACGCCTTGAGCGTGTAGACCAGGCGCCTGAAGTCGACCAGCCGGGCGGCGGTCACCAGCAGCAACCCGGCCAGCGCCGCCTGCGGGACGTACCGCAGCAACGGCGCGAACATCAGCAGCGCCGCGGCCACCGTTGCGGCCGAGACGATTCCGGAGAAGCGCGTGCGGGCGCCGGACTGGAAGTTGATCGCCGACCTCGACAGCGACCCCGAGCCCGGCAGGCTCTGAAAGAAGCCGCCGGCGAGGTTGGCCAGCCCTTCGGCCATGATCTGCCGGTTGTAGTCGATCTGCTGGTTGGTCTGATAGGCAATGGCTTTGGCGATCGACAGCGCCTCGATGATGCCGACGAAGGCGATGGCCAGCGCGCCGCTCGACAGGTGCGGCAGCCAGTCGGTGTGCACCTCGGGAACGTGCGCGGTGGGCAGGCTGCGCGGGATCTTGGCGGCCACCGCGACGGCGGTGTGCCCGTTCGAGCCCGGAACCGACCAGCCCGCGAGATAGGCGACCAGCCCGGTGAGGATCAGCACGGCGAGCATGTCGATCTGCGGCCATCGGTAGCGCTGCACCAACTTCCGCAGAACCACGGCCAGCACCACCGCCGCGGCGCTCAGCGTCAGGGCACGGTAATTGATGTGGTCACCGTGTGCCAACGTCAGCCACACGCGGCGCAAAACCTGCATGTGGCCGTTGCCCTTGTCCCGCACGCCGAGCGCGTTGCCCAGCTGGCCGATGGCGAGCAGAAACGCCGCCGCCGCCATGAAGCCGATGATCACCGACTCGGAAATGTAGCGGGTCAGGTTGCCGAGCCTGAACAAGCTGATCACGATCTGGAACGCGCCGACCAGCACGGCCAACAGGAACAGTGCCTCGAACAGTTCGGTCGCGTTCTCGGAATCGATGAACGCCAGTGCCGTGAACACCAGCAGCGAGATCGCGCTCGTCGGACCGTTGATCAGATGCGACGAAGATCCGAAGACCGAGGCGACGATCGTCACGACGATCGCCGAATACACGCCGAACCGGGGATCCACCCCGGCGATCAGCGCGTACGCCATCGCCTGAGGAAACGAGATCGCGGCCACGGTGAGCCCGGCGATCACGTCATGCCGACCCTTCACCAGGTCGTAGTTGAAACCGATGGCCACCGTGTGCTCGTCTTCGCTATGTTCCCGACACCGCGCCGGGCGGCGCGGAGATCGCGTCGAGGATTCCGTTGGTGCCGAAGAACTGTTCGCGCGCGTCGGCCCAGTCCTTGGCTATGGCACCGATCGGGAACAGGGCCAGCGGAGGCAGCCGATCCGCGTGCCGGGCAAGGATTTCCGGCTTGAACGGTCGGTAACCGTACTGGGCCGCCTGTTCTTGGCCCGCGTCGGTGAACAGGTAGTCGAGGTAGGCCTTCGCGTAGCCCGCCGTCTTCGCGTCCGCGAGGTTGGCGTCCACCCACGCCACCGCGGGCTCGGCGAGAATGCTGACCGGCGGGTAGACGAGCTCGAGTTCGTCCTGGTTGGCCGCGACCTCACGCAGCGCCTCGTTCTCCCACGTCAGCTGCACGTCGCCGACCCTGGCCAGCGTGAAGCTGTCGCCGGCGCTGCGGGCGCCGGCGTCGGAAACCGCGACGTGCCGCAACAGCGTCCGCACGTAGTCGGCCGCCTGGGCCTGGCTGCCGCCGCGGGTGGTCACCGAGCCCCAGGCCGCCAGCACGCTGAGCTGACCGTTACCCGAGCTGCGCGGGTTCGGGGTCACCACGGACACGTCACTCTTGATCAGGTCGGGCCAGTCGCGCACGGCCTTGGGATTGCCCTTGCGGACGACGAAGACGATGGTCGACGTGTACGGCACCGAACGGTTCGGCAGCCGCCGCTGCCAGTCGGCCGCGACGAGCCCGCGCTTGCTCAGCGTGTCGATGTCGCTGATCAGCGCCAGCGACACCACGCTGGCTTTTTGGCCGCCGTCCAGCACGCTGCGCAGCTGCCGCCCCGACCCGCCGTGAGATTCCTTGATATCCAGAGTGATTCCGGTCTGCGCGCGATATTGCGCGACGAATGTCCGGTCGATGGCGGCATAGAGCTCGCGCGTGGGGTCGTAGGAAACGTTGAGGATCCGGTTGGCCCCCTGGGGGGAAACGTTCTTCACCACGATCGCCCCGGCCGCGACCGCGATGGCCACGACGCCGAGGACGGTGAGCCAGTTGACCCGCCACCGCGGGAGTCTCGGACGCGCGTCCAGCATCCAGGCGTCCTCCCGCGGCAATGGCCGTCCTTCTGGCACCAAACTTTTTAAGCATGTTAACGATCGGCACGTCCGGGTGCAGCGGTGAGAATCAGGCTGAAAATAAGTGCGCCCGTGGTCGGGGCGTCAAAGCCGACCGCGGCCGTGGCATCGCTACCTATGCTGAGCGGATGCCGCAACCGGTGCTGCGCGAACGCCTGATCGATCTGGAAGATCCCGACCGGGACGTGGCACGCGGCCGCGCGCTGCGCAAGACCGTGCCGCGGCGCACCCTCGCGCAGCTGACTCCGTCCGACCGCTCGGCAACCGAAATCCTGGTGGCGCAAAACACCGATCGCCTAGGAGATCTCGTGCCGCTGCGGTTCGCCCGAATGCTTGCCGATCCGTTCTCGTTCTATCGCGGGTCGGCGGCGGTCATGGCCGCCGACCTCGGCGCCAGCCCGTCGAGCGGGATCGAAGTGATGTGCTGCGGTGACGCCCACATATCGAACTTCGGCATGTATGCGGCGCCGCACCGCTCAATCGTGTTCGACCTGAACGACTTCGACGAGGCCGCCGTCGCGCCGGCCGAATGGGACGTCAAACGCCTGATCACCAGCGCGATCGTCGGCGGCCGCCACGCCGGCTACCGCGCCAGGGCCATCCGCCGCTGCGTCGAGCAGGCGCTGGTCGGCTACCAAACCAGCCTGCAGGCGATGCTGGCGATGAACGTGCTGGACCGCTACTACCTGCGGGTCGAACCGGAGCGGCACGCCGTGCAGGTGTCCAAGGGCCTGCTCGGCGTGATCCATCGAACGGCATCCCGGGCGCGCCGCCGGACATCGGCGCGAGTCTTCAAACAGCTCACCGAAATTGGCGCCGACGGCACACCGCGGCTACGGGAGGCCCCACCGGTGCTGCAGCACGTCGACGAGGACGTCGAAGCCGTGCTGATGGAATCCATTCAGGAATATCTGGCCACCGTCCCCGCCGACGTCGCGCTGCTGCTGTCGCACTTTCGCGTCACCGATATGGCGCTGCGGGTGGTCGGCGTGGGCAGCGTCGGCACGCGCTGCTACCTGGTCATCCTGGTGGGCCCCAACCGCACCCCGCTGATCCTGCAGATCAAGGAGGCGACCCGATCGGTGCTGGACGAATACGGCGGTTGGCGCCAGCCCGCCACCCTTGCGGCGGCCGTCGAGGCCAAGGGCCAGGGCGTCCGCGTCGTGGACGGCCAGCGAATGCTGCAGGCGATGTCGGACGTGTTCCTCGGCGCCACCCGCAAGGACGGCCGCGATTACTACGTCCGTCAGTTCCATGACATGAAGGGCACGGTGGAGACCGAGGGCATGGGCGCCGCAACCTTTCGCGATTACGTCACCGCCTGCGCGGTGCTGTTGGCGCGGGCGCATTCGCAAAGCGCGAACGCGTCGTTGCTGCGCGGATACGTGGGCACCAGCGCCACGGTGCACGACGCGGTGGCCGAGTGGTGCTACGCGTACGCCGACAAGTCGCTCGACGATTTCCACCAATTGCTTGCCGCGGCCGCGGCCGGCGACATCGAGGTGGCCACGGGCCCCGCCCGGTAACCCGTCCGCCGGCCCGGGTCGGTAATCAATCAATTGATAGTATTTGTGTCGCTGTGAGCGCCCGGCAGAAAGGCGGCACGAGGCGATGCGAAGCCGCGCGGCCATCCTCCACGACTACCGCAGCCCGTGGTCGGTCGAGGAGTTCGAACTGGATCCGCCCAAGGCCGGCGAGGTCCTGGTGCGGCTAGCCGCCGCCGGCCTCTGCCACTCCGACGAACACATCCGCCAGGGCCGCCTCGCCGCGCCCCCGGAGACGTTGCGCGCCATGGGATTACCGGCCATGTCTCCGACGATCGGCGGCCACGAGGGATCCGGGGTGGTCGTCGACGTCGGGCCCGGCGTCGACGAGTTCACGCCGGGCGATCACGTCGTCACGTCGTTCGTAGCGGTCTGCGGCCGGTGCCGATGGTGCGCCTCTGGGATGGAGTACCTGTGCGACACCGGGTCGGGGACGCTCGCGCCGGGCATGCCGACCGACGGCACCTTCCGCCATCACACGCGCGACGGGCGGAACCTCGGCCACGTGTCCAAAATCGGCGCCTTTGCCGAACACACTGTGGTGGCGGCGAATTCACTGGTGAAGATCGACCCGAGCTTTCCGCTCGTGCCCGCCGCGCTGTTGGCCTGCGCGGTTCCCACCGGGTATGGCTCGGCGGCGCGGCGCGCCGGGGTGCGCGGCGGTGACACGGTGGTGGTGATCGGCACCGGCGGAATCGGCACCGCGGCCGTGCAGGGCGCCCGCATCAGCGGCGCGGCCCGCATCGTCGCGGTGGACGTAAGCGACTTCAAGCGCACCTCGGCCGTCCGGTTCGGGGCGACCCACACGGCCACGACCGCCGCCGACGCGCTCGAGCTGGTGCGGGACCTGACCCGGGGCGTGCTGGCGGACGCGGTCGTGGTCTCCCCCGCCATGATCGGCGAGACCGACGTCGGGGCGGCGCTGGCACTCACCCGCAAGGGCGGCACCTGCGTGCTGACCGGGCTCCCCGCGCCGGCCACGCACTCGATCGCTGTCGCGCTGCAGGACTTCATCCTGATGAACAAGACGTTGTGCGGCACGGTGTTCGGATCGTGCAACCCCAGGAGCGACATCGCGCTGCTGGCAACGTTGTACGAGTCGGGTCAGCTACTCCTCGACGAGATGATCACCAGACGCTACCGGCTCGACGACATCAACGACGCCTACGCCGACCTGGCCGCCGGCCGCCTGATCCGCGGAGTCATCGACTTCGGCCTTGCCTAGCAGCCAGTCCCGCCGCCGCAGCCGCCAGGTCCGCCGCGCATACTCCAGCTCGGTGTACGGCCACTGGGTGACGATGCGCCCGGTGGGCGACCGGAAGTAGCTGTCGCACTGGGTCCAGATGGTGCGTTCGAGGTCCGCGGAAAGGCTGTCGTTGTAGCGCTTTTCGGCTTCGGGGCGCACGTCGACGTGGCCGCCCTTGCGCGCAACCCTGCTGACCGCGCTGGCGACGAGCCGCGCGCCGGCCTCGAGGATGTAGACGATCGAGTTGCCGCCCTGGTTGGTGTTGGGGCCATAGAGCATGAAGAAATTCGGGAAGCCGCTCACCGCGACGCCCAGGTACGCGCTCGGGTCGTCGCCCCACCGCTCGTGCAGCCGCCGTCCGCCCGCCCCGATCACGTCGATGCCCGACAGGTAGCGCGACGTCTCGAACCCCGTCGCCAGCACGATCACGTCGGCGTGCACCGCGCGGCCCGCCGTGGTGAGCACCGATGACTCGCCGATCCGCTCGATCCGGTCGGTGATCAGCTCGACGTTGTCCTGCTGCAGCGCGCGGTAGAACTCGTCGCCCAGCAACACCCGCTTGCACCGGAACGAGTAGTCCGGTGTCAGCGCGCGGCGCAGCCGCTCGTCGGCAACGGTGCGCTCCAAGAACGACGTGGCGACCTGGGTGCGCGCGGTGACGACGGGGTCGTCGGCGAAGGTCGCCGTGTTGTCGTGCTGGAACTTCCAGATTTGCCACCTGGTGCGGCGCACGGCAAGGGGATTGCGGCGGAACGTCGCCAATTCTGTTGCACTGTAGGGGCGATCGTCCTTGGGCACCATCCACGGCGGCGTCCGCTGGAAGACGCTCACGCGATCGGCGATCTTGGCCAGTTCTGGAACCGCCTGAACCCCGCTCGCACCCGTGCCGATGACCGCCACCTTCTTGCCCGCCAGGTCGACGCGGTGATCCCACCGCGCGGTGTGCATCAGCGCACCGGTGAAGTCGGTGAGGCCCGCGATGTCGGGAAGCCTGGGCGCGCCGAACAACCCGACGGCGCACACGACGACGTCCGCGGTCAGGCTGGCGCTGCCGCCCGCGCGGTCCAGCCGACACTCCCAGGCCCCGCCGGTCCAGCACAGCGAGCGCACCCGGGTGCCGAGCATCAGATGCCGGCGCAGGTCGAAATCGTCCGCCACCGATTCGAGGTAGGCCAGGATTTCGGGTTGCCGGGCGTAGGTGCGGCTCCAGGATGCGTTGGGCGCGAACGAGAACGAGTAGAGATGGCTCTGGATGTCGCACGCGGCGCCGGGATAAGTGTTGCGCCGCCAGGTGCCGCCGACGCCGTCGTCGCTCTCGATGATCACCAGATCGTCGATGCCGGCCCGGCGTAGCGCGACGGCGGCGCCGAGGCCACCGAAGCCGGCGCCGATGATGGCCACCCTGGGCGGCCGCCGGCGCCGGGTCGCGGCCCGCAGGCGGCCGACGCCATAGCGCCAGCGGGCCCGGCGGCTGGTCACGGCCCCCCGCGAATCAGATAGCCGTCCAGATCACCGCGTGCCCGCCAGGCGCGCAGCATGTCGGCGTACTCGGTCGGCGCGCCGAAGAAGAAGCTGCCCTGCCGAGTCTTGTTGTCCGCCTTACCCTCCCGGTTGTAATAGCCGGGGGTGCACGTCTGGGACCGCTCGGCGCTGGCGGCCGAGCGGGCGACGACGGTGTCCACCCAGGCGGCCTCGGCGGCGGGTGCGGCCTCCACTTCGGTGACGCCATGCTCGAGTGCCCAGGCGATGATCCACGCGGCGTGGGTGGCCTGCACGTCCAGCAGGTAGGGGAAGTTCACCGTCAGGCCCGCCTGGGCGATGCTCTCGATGAAGCAATTCGGGAAGTTCGTGGTACACAGGCCCTGAAAGGTGCGCACCCCGTCGGACCAGTGATCGGTCAACGACACCCCGCCGCGGCCGATGAGCTCGAACCCGGTGCGGCGGCAGTAGTCGGTGCCCACCTCGAAACCCGTTGCAAAGATCAGGCAGTCGAGCTCGTAGGGCACGCCGTCGACGACGACGCCGAACTCGGTGATGCGCTGCACCCCGCGACCGCGGGTGTCGACCAGCGTCACGTTGTCGCGGTTGAACGTCTGCAGGTACTCGTCGTGGAAGCAGGGCCGTTTGCAGAAGTACCCGTACCAGGGTTTGAGCGCTTCCGCGGTGTCCCGGTCGGTGACGATCTCGTCGACCCGCGCCCGGATCTCCTCCATCTTGGCGAAGTCCGCGATCTCGATGTCGCGTCCGCGTTGTGCCGGGTCCACGACGCCGTCCCCGTCATGCCGCATCACCGGAAGCTTGCGCGTGATGCTCGTCCAGGCGTCGGCGACGAGGTCCTCCTCCGCCTGGCCGCCGGCGGTGAGGATCTGGAAGTTCTCGATGCGTTGGCGCTGCCAGCCCGGCCGTAATGTGCTGGCCCACTGCGCATCCGTGGCGCGGTTGGCCCGCACGTCCACCGACGACGGCGTGCGCTGGAAGACGTAGAGGCGCCGCGCCGCCCTGGCCAGGTGGGGGACGCACTGGATCGCCGTTGCGCCCGTGCCGATGATGCCGACGCGCTTGTCGGCGAGATGTTCCAGATTCGCCCCGGTGTAGGCGTAGTCCCATCGGCTGGTGTGGAAGGCGTGCCCGCGGAACGCGCCGATGCCCTCGATGCCGGGCAGCTTGGGCTTGGCCTGGTAACCGTTGGCCATCGACACGAACCTCGCCCGCATCTGGTCGCCGCGGTTGGTGCGGATGATCCAGCGCGATTGCTGCGCGTCCCAACGTATCTCGCGCACATCGGTCTGCAGGCACGCGTCACGGTAAAGGCCGTAGCGCCGGGCGATACGCTGGCAGTGCGCAAAGATCTCGGGCCCCTTGGCGTACTTCTCGCTGGGGACGTAGCCGAGCTCCTCCAACAGCGGCATGTACACATAGGACTCGACATCGCAGGCGATACCCGGGTATCGGTTCCAGTACCACGTGCCACCCACGTCGGCCGCCCTGTCGATCAGGCGCACGCTCTCGACGCCGAGCTGGCGCAGCCGCACCCCGGTCAACAGCCCGCCGAAGCCGGCGCCGATGATCGCCACGTCGACGTCGTCGGTCAGCGGCTCGCGGGCGAATTGCCCGTCGGCCCAGGGGTCGTCGGCGAAGTGGGCGAACGCGCCCGCGATCTCCACATACTGCGCGATGCCATCCGGGCGCAGTCGCCGCGCGCGTTCTTCGGCGTACTTGCGCCGCAGCGCCTCCACGTCGAACGGCACGCCAACGGTCTCAGTCACGACCCGATCCTCTCGTGGGCCCGACTATATAATCAATCGCTTGATCATATCAAGGCCGGCTTCGACCGACCCGGCTGAACAACGTTCCCCTGATCATCTTCTTGGCCGAGTCCAGCGCGGCGTGGTAGTCCCCGGGCGGCGACGTGGCGGCCAGCTCGACCAGCCCATAGATGAGCGCGTAGACCGCCTCGACCACGCTGTCCCGATCGCAGTGGTTCGGGAGCTCGCCGTTGCGGACGGCTTCGTCGATGACGCCCTCGATGATTTCGCGGAACGCCTGGAATCCCGCGCCGGCCTCGAGGTGCGGATCCAGCGCCCCGGTGCCCTGCGCGCGGATCACCCACTCGAAGGCGGCGAGGTCGGGATACTCGCGCATCAACCGGCCCGATTCGTCGAGCACCGCCTCGATGCGGTCGACGGCGTCGCCGGATCGCGCCGCGGCCGCCCGCAGCCGTGGCAGCGCGACGTCGGTTCGCGCCGCGATGCGTTCGACCACGCCGTCGGCCCGTTCGGCCGCGGCCTGCAGCCGTGGCAGCGCGACGTCGGTCGCCGCCGCGATCGCGGCCTTGATCAGTTCGGCCTTGTTGGGAAAGTAGTTGTAGAGGCTGGCGCTGGTGACGTTCGCGGTGCGGGCGATCTCACGGATGGTGGCGCGGGAGTAGCCCATCTCGGCCACGCACCGCATCGCCGCGGCGATGACGCGCGCGCGGGTCTGCTCGCCATCGGCACCCACCGGGCGCCCCAGCTGTGACGGCAGAACGCTCATTTGCCTCCGCGAACCCCCGGGCTAATCGATCAGTCGATTATATTCGATGCTGTCGGGCTTCGAGAGCCCGGCGGACAGGACACGCGAGTGGGCGGAGCACGGTGACGCGGGCGCAGCGGGGACGCCCGGTGGGCGCCAGCGGCGAGGACACCCGCCAGCGAATCATCGTGGCCACCATGCGTTGTGTGGCCACGGCGGGCTACTCCCGCGCCACCATCCGTGAGATCGC
>NZ_LZJX01000122.1:0-722 GCF_001667595.1 Mycobacterium sp. E2989
TTCGTCGAGCACCGCCTCGATGCGGTCGACGGCGTCGCCGGATCGCGCCGCGGCCGCCCGCAGCCGTGGCAGCGCGATTCCCTCGATCTCCTCGACGGCGGCGTCCAGCAGCTCGGACTTGTTCGCAAAGTAGTGATACAGGCTGCCGCTGGTCATGTCGGCGGCCCGCGCGATCTCGCGAATAGTGGTGCGGGAGTAGCCCATCTCGGCCACGCACCGCATCGCCGCGGCGATGACGCGCGCGCGGGTCTGCTCGCCATCGGCACCCACCGGGCGCCCCAGCTGTGACGGCAGAACGCTCATTTGCCTCCGCGAACCCCCGGGCTAATCGATCAGTCGATTATATTCGATGCTGTCGGGCTTCGAGAGCCCGGCGGACAGGACACGCGAGTGGGCGGAGCACGGTGACGCGGGCGCAGCGGGGACGCCCGGTGGGCGCCAGCGGCGAGGACACCCGCCAGCGAATCATCGTGGCCACCATGCGTTGTGTGGCCACGGCGGGCTACTCCCGCGCCACCATCCGTGAGATCGCCCGCACCGCGAACGTCACCAGCGCCAGCCTCTACAACTACTTTCCCAACAAGGCCGAACTGATCAAGGCCGCGATCGCGGCGCGAACCGACGTCGCGCTGCCACGGCTGCGGGCGGCCGCGGCGCGATCCGGCGACGCCGTCGACCGCATCGAGGCGGTGCTCGACGAATCGGGCCGGTTGATGCGCGAG
>NZ_LZJX01000123.1:0-37597 GCF_001667595.1 Mycobacterium sp. E2989
GGCCCGTCAGGCTGTAGCTGCCATCACCGTTGGGGGTGGCCTGTGTGGTTCCGGCCCGCACGTCGGAGCCGCCCTGCTTCTCGGTCATCGACATGCCGGCGGTGATGCCGCGCTTGGTGGGCGCCGGCTTGAGCTCGGGATCGTATTCGCGGCTGGTCAGCAGCGGCTCGTAGATCGCCGCGAGTTCGGGGTTGTAGCGCAGGGCGGCTCCGACGTGCGGGCCGGAACCACACAGGCCACCCCCAACGGTGATGGCAGCTACAGCCTGACGGGCCACAAGTGGTTCACCTCCGCGCCGATGTGCGACATCTTCTTGGTTCTGGCGCAGGCCCCGGGCGGCCTGTCCTGCTTCCTGCTGCCGCGGGTGCTGCCCGACGGCACCCGCAACCGGATGTTTTTGCAGCGGCTCAAGGACAAGCTCGGCAACCATGCCAACGCCTCCAGCGAGGTGGAATATGACGGTGCGACAGCGTGGTTGGTGGGCGAGGAGGGCCGCGGGGTGCCGACCATCATCGAGATGGTCAACCTCACCCGGCTGGACTGCACCCTGGGCAGTGCCACCAGCATGCGCACCGGCCTGACCCGCGCCATTCACCACGCCCAGCACCGAAAGGCGTTCGGCGCCTACCTCATCGACCAGCCGCTGATGCGTAACGTGCTGGCCGACCTGGCCGTCGAGGCCGAGGCCGCAACCATCGTCGCGATGCGGATGGCCGGGGCCACTGACAAGGCGCTGCGCGGTGACGACCGGGAGGCGCTGCTGCGCCGCATCGGCCTGGCCGCCAGCAAGTACTGGGTCTGCAAGCGCGCCACCCCGCACGCCGCCGAGGCGCTGGAATGCCTGGGCGGCAACGGTTACGTCGAGGACTCGGGCATGCCGCGGCTGTTCCGTGAGGCGCCGCTGATGGGCATCTGGGAGGGCTCGGGCAACGTCAGCGCACTGGACACGTTGCGCGCCATGGCAACTCGCCCGGAATGCGTCGAGGTGCTGTTCGCCGAACTGGCCGAGAGTGCGGGCGCGGACCCGCGCCTGGGCGCGCACGTCGAGCGGTTGCGCACCGACCTGGCCGACCTGGACACCATCGCGCAGCGCGCCCGCAAGGTCGCCGAGGACATCAGCCTGGCGCTGCAGGGTTCGCTGCTGGTGCGCCATGGTCACCCCGCCGTCGCCGAGGCCTTCCTGACCACCCGGATCGACCACCAGTGGGGCGGGGCCTACGGGACCATGCCCGCCGGGCTGGACCTGGCTCCCATTCTCGAGCGTGCTCTAGTAAAGGGATGACCTGCCCCGGCGACGATGCAGTGGGGGCTCCTCCAGCCGCGTAGCGGCGAGGGGGACGGAGCGATGAGGAGGAGTGGCGCCATTGACTCACGCGATCAGGCCGGTCGACTTCGACAACCTGAAGACGATGACCTACGAGGTCACCGACCGGGTTGCCCGGATCACGTTCAACCGGCCGGAGAAGGGCAACGCGATCGTCGCGGACACCCCGCTGGAGCTCTCGGCGCTGGTGGAGCGCGCCGACCTGGATCCAGCCGTGCACGTCATCCTGGTGTCCGGGCGCGGTGAGGGCTTCTGCGCGGGCTTCGACCTGAGCGCCTACGCGATCGCACCGGCTCGGCGGGTGGGACGGGCGCCTACGCGGGCACCGTGCTCAGCGGAAAAACCCAGGCGGTCAACCACTTACCCGATCAGCCGTGGGACCCGATGATCGACTACCAGATGATGAGCCGGTTCGTCCGCGGCTTCTCCAGCCTGATGCACGCCGACAAGCCGACGGTGGTCAAGATCCACGGCTACTGCGTGGCCGGCGGCACCGACATCGCGCTGCACGCCGACCAGGTGATCGCCGCCGCCGACGCCAAGATCGGCTACCCGCCGACGCGGGTGTGGGGCGTCCCGGCGGCAGGGCTGTGGGCGCACCGGCTCGGCGACCAGCGCGCCAAGCGCCTGCTGTTCACCGGCGACTGCATCACCGGCGCGCAAGCCGCGGAATGGGGGCTGGCGGTCGAGGCGCCGGACCCGGCCGACCTCGACGAGCGCACCGAGCGGCTGGTGCAACGGATCGCGGCGGTGCCCGTCAACCAGCTGATCATGGTGAAGCTCGCGCTGAATTCGGCTCTGCTGCAACAGGGTGTGGCCACCAGCCGGATGGTCAGCACGGTTTTCGACGGCGTCGCCCGGCACACGCCGGAGGGGCACGCCTTCGTCGCCGACGCGACCGAACACGGCTTTCGCGAGGCGGTCCGGCATCGCGACGAACCCTTCGGCGACCACGGCCGCCGCGCGTCGCAGGTGTAGCCCATGGCCACCATGACGGCCCGGTCGGTGGTGCTCAGTGTGCTGCTGGGGGCTCACCCGGCGCACGCCCGCGCCAGCGAATTGGTCCGCCTGACGGCCGATTTCGGCATCAAGGAGACGACGCTGCGGGTGGCGCTGACCCGCATGGTCGGCGCCGGCGACCTGATCCGCTCGGCCGACGGCTACCGGCTGTCCGATCGCCTGCTGGCCCGGCAGCGGCGCCAGGACGACGCCATCGACCCGCGGGTGCGCCCCTGGAGCGGGGAGTGGGTCACGCTCATCGTCACCAGCGTGGGCGGCGACGCGCGCACCCGCGCGGCGCTGCGGACGGCCATGCACGGCAAGCGCTTCGGCGAACTGCGCGAAGGCGTGTGGATGCGGCCCGACAACCTCGAGCTCGAGCTGGACCCCGAGATCGACGCCCGGGTCCGGGTCCTGCGGGCCCGCGACGACAACGCCGCCGAGCTGGCCGCCCAGCTGTGGGACCTGCCCGGCTGGGCCCGGGCCGGCCACCGGCTGCTCGATGAGATGGCCGCCGCAAGGGACATTCCCGGCCGGTTCGTGGTGGCGGCGGCGACGGTGCGCCACCTGCTCACCGACCCGGTGCTGCCCGACGAACTGCTGCCGGCCGACTGGCCCGGCGCCCGCCTGCGGGCGGCATACCACGACTTCGCCACCGAGCTGCTCGAGCGGCGGGAACCCCTATTTGCGGAGGCAAAATGAATGATCCGGTACGTGTCGAGCGCAATGGCCCCGTGACGACGGTGATCCTGAACCGGCCGTCGGCCCGCAACGCGGTCAATGGTCCCACCGCCGCCGCGTTGTACGCGGCGTTCGACGAATTCGACCGCGACGACACCGCGTCGGTCGCCGTGTTGTGGGGCGAAGGCGGAACCTTTTGCGCCGGCGCGGATTTGAAGGCCTTCGCCACACCCGAGGCGAATGCCGTGCACCGGACGGGTCCGGGCCCGATGGGGCCGACGCGAATGGTGTTGTCCAAACCCGTGATCGCCGCGGTGAGCGGCTACGCCGTCGCCGGCGGGCTGGAGCTGGCGGTCTGGTGCGACCTGCGGGTGGCCGAACAGGACGCCGTGTTCGGCGTGTTCTGCCGCCGGTGGGGCGTGCCGCTGATCGACGGCGGCACGGTGCGGCTGCCGCGGCTGATCGGACACAGCCGGGCGATGGACATGATCCTCACCGGCCGCGGCGTCAAGGCCGACGAAGCGCTCGCGATGGGGTTGGCCAACCGCGTCGTGCCGACCGGCCAGGCGCGGCAGGCGGCCGAGGAACTGGCGGCGCAGCTGGCCGCGCTGCCACAGCAGTGCCTGCGGTCCGACCGCCTTTCGGCGTTAAACCAATGGGGGGCAACGGAATCCGAGGCGATCGACTTCGAGTTCGCCAGCATCTCCCGCGTCGCCGCCGAGGCGAACGAGGGGGCCGGGCGGTTCGCGGCTGGTGCGGGCCGGCACGGCGCGCCCACGGGCTGACCGGCGTCCTACGGCGCCAGCCGCACCCTGCCGGGCGGCGTGGGTGGCGTGTCACCGCTGGGCGGGCCCGCTGGCGCGGGAGCCACCGTCGGTCCCTGCTGGGGTCCCGGTTGCGGCTCCTGCGCCGGTGCCGGTGCTTGTTGCCGCGGAGACGGTGTAGCTACCGGCGGGGGCGGTGCCAGGATCTGGGCCGTCGGGCCGGGCGATGGGGGAAGTTGCGGCGGGTCCGGCTGCGGGGTTTCCCCCGCGGGAAACGGTCCGGCCCATGTGAGTGACGCCAGCCGAACGCTGACCGTGTGCACCGTCGGTTCGCTCGGGCCGGGCACGCGATTGGCCACGCCCTGCAGCGAAGCGATCTTCGGCTGATTGTTCGGGCAATAGGCCTCGACCGACGCGGAGATGAACCGGGCGATGGTGCGGGCGACGCGGTCGGCGGGGTATTGGCCGCCGCCCGGATTGGCTTTGAAAGCACGTTCCCTCAGGTCGTCGACCACGCCGTCGACCGGCATCCCACCGTCGAGTTGGTGACAGATCCGGTGGGCCGTGCCGATGAGGCTGGGAATGTTGTCCAGCGCAGGGATTCCCTTTTGGTCGAGCAGCGATACGAATTGGTCGTCGGTCGGGTCGGCCGCCGCCGAGTCGTGGGGCAGCATCGCGACGCCGGTCAGCACCACGATCGCCGTGACCAGTGCGCCGGCGCGGTTGGTGGTGCGGGTGAGCATGGCTGGATTCCGTTCTGCCGGGATCATCATATGCCGCAACCGAAACGCCCGCTTCGCAACTGAATGCCCGTGCCGGGGAACGACTGTGGTCAGCCGCCCTTGGTGATCTTGTTGCCCGAACCCAGGTTGTCGACCTTGGGCTCACCGTCCTTGTAGGTGACGGTGTTGTTGAAGCCCACCACGCTGATCCGGGTGTCGACCTTGTCCAAGGTGATCTTGTTGCTCGCCCCGCCGATTGTCACCGTCGCGCAGCTGCCGGTGACGGTGAGGGTGTTGTCCGAACCGCCCACGTTCAGCGACTTGCCACTGGCGCAGTCGAGCGTCGCGGTGGTGCCCATCGATCCGTAGTTGAGCGTGTTGCCGATCTCGACCGACGCGGTGGTGCTGGCGCCGCTCGATCCCGTCGTGGGCGCCGCCGCGCTCGTCGTCGTCGCGCTGCTTTTCGTCGTCGTGGTGGAACCCGAGGGCGGGTTGGCCGTCGAACTGCAGCCGGCAATCAACATCGCCGCGACGGCCGGCGCCACGGCGCACGCGGTCAGCCGCCAGGGGCGGTCAAAGACGTGGGCAGACAATGTTCCTCGATTCCCCTCGGTTGGATGCGGTGTCGGGCTCAGCCGGGCACCTGCTGGAGCCGGTTGGTCATGCCCAGTTCGCGCCCGCGATCCCAAAGGACCGGCGCGCCGTTGTGGTAGAAGACCGTCTGGTTGTAGCCGTAGACGGTGATGTCGTGCGATACCGAATCGGCGACGACCGTGTTGGACGAGCCCATCACCGTCACCGCGTAGCAGTTGCCGAGCGCGGTGATGTTGTTGAAGGAGCCGTTGACCAACAGGGTGGCGTCGTTGCAATCCAGCGTCTGCTCGATGCCCTGCCCGGTGATGTGGGTGTCGCCGTTCTTGGCCTGCGCTACGGGGCTTGGGCTCGCGGCGACGGTGATGACACAGGTAGCCAGCGACCCGGCGACGGTAGTCCAGTTCACTGCGGCCCCCTCCGTGACGGGTGGATCTGCTTGATGAGATTACGTCCATCCGGCCATGGCTGAAATAGTTTCGCCCCCGGCGTCAACTAGAGTCATTAGTTAATCACCCGGATCATCGCTAGCGAAGGGCCCGCCATGGCAGCTCAGCCGGAAACGCCGGCGGCCGGGCGCCCGCGCACGGCGAGGACGGGATCGCGCCCGGCCAAGTTGAGCCGCGACGGCATCATCGATGGCGCGCTCACCTTCTTGGACCGTGAGGGCTGGGACGCCCTGACCATCAACGCGCTGGCGACGCAGCTCGGCACCAAGGGGCCGTCGCTGTACAACCACGTGGACAGCCTGGAGGACCTGCGCCGCGCGGTGCGGATCCGCGTCATCGACGACATCATCACGATGCTGAACCGGGTCGGCGAGGGCCGCGCCCGCGACGACGCGGTCCTGGTGATGGCGGGCGCCTACCGCAGCTACGCCCATCACCACCCCGGCCGGTACTCGGCGTTCACCCGGATGCCGCTGGGCGGCGACGACCCCGAATACACGGCGGCGACCCGCGGCGCGGCCGCGCCGGTGATCGCGGTGCTGTCCTCCTACGGCCTCGACGGCGACGAGGCCTTCTACGCCGCGCTGGAGTTCTGGTCGGCGCTCCACGGCTTCGTGTTGCTGGAGATGACCGGCGTGATGGACGACATCGACACCGACGCGCTGTTCTCCGACATGGTGTTGCGGCTGGCGGCGGGCCTGGAGCGGCGCGTCGCCCACGACGGCGCGATAGGTTAACCGCCGCTTTGACCTGCGAGACGGGCGGCGGGTATTGTGGAGGCTCGTGCCTGGCGGCTTACGGCGCCTAACCGTAAGGAAGTGGATGCCGGGCGAATTCGCATGTCCACGATGCATCGGATCTTCTTCCGGTGCGCGGCGCGTGCGACACACCCGGCCGCGGGGTAGTGCGGACGGGCATAACTGCAGTACGAAGACTTGAGAACAGCTAAAAGACGCCCGACACGAACACAGAAAGCCTCCTAGATGCCAACGATTCAGCAGCTGGTCCGCAAGGGTCGCCGCGACAAGATCGCCAAGGTCAAGACCGCGGCCCTCAAGGGCAGCCCGCAGCGCCGTGGCGTGTGCACCCGCGTGTACACCACCACCCCGAAGAAGCCGAACTCGGCACTTCGGAAGGTCGCGCGCGTGAAGCTGACGAGTCAGGTCGAGGTCACCGCCTACATCCCGGGCGAGGGCCACAACTTGCAGGAGCACTCGATGGTGCTGGTGCGTGGTGGCCGAGTGAAGGACCTGCCCGGCGTGCGGTACAAGATCATCCGCGGTTCGCTCGACACCCAGGGTGTCAAGAACCGCAAGCAGGCTCGCAGCCGTTACGGCGCCAAGAAGGAGAAGAGCTGATGCCGCGCAAGGGGCCCGCGCCTAAGCGTCCATTGGTCAACGACCCGGTCTACGGGTCGCAGCTGGTCACCCAGCTGGTGAACAAAGTCCTGCTGGATGGGAAGAAATCGCTGGCCGAGCGCATTGTTTATGGTGCGCTCGAGAATGCCCGGGAGAAGACCGGTACCGACCCCGTGATCACGCTCAAGCGTGCTCTCGACAACGTCAAGCCCGCGCTCGAGGTGCGGAGTCGCCGCGTGGGTGGTGCGACGTATCAGGTTCCGGTCGAGGTGCGACCGGACCGCTCGGTGACCCTGGCCTTGCGCTGGCTGGTCAGCTTCTCCAAGCAGCGTCGCGAGAAGACCATGGTCGAGCGGCTGGCGAACGAGATCCTGGACGCCAGCAACGGCCTGGGTGCCGCCGTCAAGCGGCGTGAGGACACCCACAAGATGGCCGAGGCCAACCGCGCCTTCGCGCACTATCGCTGGTGACAGCCGCCCGCGATGATGCGGGAGGCCAGAAAGACAGCAACCAAGCAATCGAAAGAGTGGGAAGACTTCTGTGGCACAGAAGGACGTGCTGACCGACCTGACCAAGGTCCGCAACATCGGCATCATGGCGCACATCGACGCCGGCAAGACGACGACGACCGAGCGCATCCTCTACTACACCGGTATCAGCTACAAGATCGGTGAGGTGCACGACGGCGCCGCCACCATGGACTGGATGGAGCAGGAGCAGGAGCGGGGGATCACCATCACCTCCGCGGCCACCACCTGCTTCTGGAACGACAACCAGATCAACATCATCGACACCCCCGGCCACGTCGACTTCACCGTCGAGGTGGAGCGCAGCCTGCGCGTGCTCGATGGCGCCGTCGCCGTCTTCGACGGCAAGGAGGGCGTCGAGCCGCAGTCCGAGCAGGTGTGGCGGCAGGCCGACAAGTACGACGTCCCGCGGATCTGCTTCGTCAACAAGATGGACAAGATCGGCGCCGACTTCTACTTCTCGGTGAAGACCATGGAGGACCGGCTGGGTGCCAACGTCATCCCGATCCAGCTGCCCGTCGGCTCCGAGGGTGACTTCGAGGGCGTCGTCGACCTGGTCGAGATGAAGGCCAAGGTCTGGAGCGCCGAGGCGAAGCTCGGCGAGAAGTACGACGTGGTGGACATCCCCGCCGACCTGGCCGAGAAGGCCGACGAGTACCGCACCAAGCTGCTCGAGGCCGTCGCCGAGACGGACGAGGCGCTGCTGGAGAAGTACCTGGGCGGCGAGGAACTCACCGTCGAGGAGATCAAGGGCGCCATCCGCAAGCTGACCATCAGCTCGGAGGCCTACCCGGTGCTGTGCGGCAGCGCGTTCAAGAACAAGGGCGTGCAGCCGATGCTGGACGCGGTCATCGACTACCTGCCCTCGCCGCTGGACGTGCCCCCGGCCGTCGGCCACGCGCCGGGCAAGGAGGACGTCGAGGTCGTCCGCAAGCCGTCGACCGACGAGCCGTTCTCCGCGCTGGCGTTCAAGGTCGCCACCCACCCGTTCTTCGGCAAGCTGACCTACGTCCGGGTGTACTCGGGCAAGGTCGACTCAGGCAGCCAGGTCATCAACTCCACCAAGGGCAAGAAGGAGCGGCTGGGCAAGCTGTTCCAGATGCACTCCAACAAGGAGAACCCGGTGGAGACCGCCTCGGCCGGTCACATCTACGCGGTGATCGGTCTGAAGGACACCACCACCGGTGACACCCTGAGCGACCCGAACGACCAGGTCGTGCTGGAGTCGATGACCTTCCCCGACCCGGTCATCGAGGTGGCCATCGAGCCGAAGACCAAGAGCGACCAGGAGAAGCTGAGCCTCTCGATCCAGAAGCTCGCCGAAGAGGACCCGACGTTCAAGGTGCACCTGGACTCCGAGACCGGCCAGACCGTGATCGGCGGCATGGGCGAACTCCACCTGGACATCCTGGTGGACCGCATGCGCCGCGAGTTCAAGGTCGAGGCCAACGTCGGCAAGCCGCAGGTGGCCTACAAGGAGACCATCAAGCGGGCCGCGAACAACGTCGAGTTCACCCACAAGAAGCAGACGGGTGGCTCGGGCCAGTTCGCGAAGGTGATCATCAACCTCGAGCCGTTCACCGGCGAGGACGGTGCCACCTACGAGTTCGAGAACAAGGTCACCGGTGGCCGCATCCCGCGGGAGTACATCCCGTCGGTGGACGCCGGCGCGCAGGACGCGATGCAGTACGGCGTGCTGGCCGGCTACCCGCTGGTGAACCTGAAGGTCACCCTGCTCGATGGCGCCTTCCACGAGGTGGACTCCTCGGAGATGGCGTTCAAGATCGCCGGTTCGCAGGTCCTGAAAAAGGCTGCCGCGCAAGCACAACCGGTGATTCTCGAACCGATCATGGCCGTCGAGGTCACCACGCCCGAGGATTACATGGGCGATGTGATCGGCGACCTGAACTCCCGCCGTGGCCAGATTCAGGCCATGGAGGAGCGGAGCGGTGCACGCGTCGTCAAGGCGCACGTGCCGCTGTCGGAGATGTTCGGCTACGTCGGCGACCTGAGGTCCAAGACCCAAGGCCGGGCGAACTACTCCATGGTGTTCGACTCGTACGCCGAAGTGCCGGCCAACGTGTCGAAGGAGATCATCGCGAAGGCGACGGGTCAGTAAGAATCCCCTCGGAGTAATCTTGCCGGGTCATTGCAAAGCCTTGGGCGCGGCACAACTGAAAACACCAACACTGCTTTAACAAGCACCAACAGTCCAGGAGGACAACGAAGTGGCGAAGGCGAAGTTCGAGCGGACGAAGCCGCACGTCAACATTGGGACCATCGGTCACGTTGACCACGGCAAGACGACGCTGACCGCGGCTATCACCAAGGTTCTGCACGACAAGTTCCCGGACCTGAACGAGTCCCGCGCGTTCGACCAGATCGACAACGCGCCCGAGGAGCGTCAGCGCGGTATCACCATCAACATCTCCCACGTGGAGTACCAGACCGACAAGCGTCACTACGCGCACGTCGACGCCCCGGGTCACGCCGACTACATCAAGAACATGATCACCGGTGCCGCCCAGATGGACGGCGCGATCCTGGTGGTCGCGGCCACCGACGGCCCGATGCCGCAGACTCGCGAGCACGTGCTGCTGGCGCGTCAGGTCGGCGTGCCCTACATCCTGGTCGCGCTGAACAAGGCGGACATGGTCGACGACGAGGAGCTCTTGGAGCTCGTCGAGATGGAGGTCCGCGAGCTGCTGGCCGCCCAGGAGTTCGACGAGGACGCCCCCGTCGTTCGGGTCTCGGCACTCAAGGCGCTCGAGGGCGACGCCACCTGGGTCAAGTCCGTCGAGGAACTGATGGAGGCCGTCGACGAGTCGATCCCGGACCCGGTCCGCGAGACCGACAAGCCGTTCCTGATGCCGGTCGAGGACGTCTTCACGATCACCGGTCGTGGCACCGTGGTCACCGGTCGTGTCGAGCGCGGCGTGATCAACGTGAACGAGGAAGTCGAGATCGTCGGCATCAAACCGGCCAGCACCAAGACGACGGTCACCGGTGTGGAGATGTTCCGCAAGCTGCTGGACCAGGGCCAGGCCGGCGACAACGTCGGGTTGCTGCTGCGTGGTATCAAGCGCGAGGACGTCGAGCGTGGCCAGGTCGTGGTTAAGCCCGGCACCACCACGCCGCACACCGAGTTCGAGGGCAGCGTCTACATCCTGTCCAAGGACGAGGGCGGTCGGCACACGCCGTTCTTCAACAACTACCGCCCGCAGTTCTACTTCCGCACCACGGACGTGACCGGTGTGGTGACGCTGCCGGAGGGCACCGAAATGGTGATGCCCGGTGACAACACCAACATCTCGGTCAAGCTGATCCAGCCCGTGGCCATGGACGAAGGCCTGCGGTTCGCGATCCGCGAGGGTGGCCGCACCGTCGGCGCCGGCCGGGTCGTCAAGATCATCAAGTAGTCCAGCTAGCCATAGAGCCCGGACTGCCGTTATCGGCAATCCGGGCTTTATGCGTTTTACCGGGTCCGACCGGGACGGCTCCGCTAGGATTCCCCGATAAGGGAGTCGGGGGAGCTGACCGGGAGGTTCCGATGTCCTTCGTATTCGCGACGCCCGAGTATGTGGCCGCCGCCGCGTCCGATCTGGCCAGGATCGGGTGGACGATCACGTCGGCGAACTCGATGGCGGCGGGCGCGACGTCGACCGTCCTCGCCCCGGGCGCGGACGAGGTGTCGGCCAGCATCGCGACGCTGTTCGACGCCCACTCGCAGGTGTACCAGGCGCTGAGCGCGCAGGCCGCGGTGTTTCACAACCAGTTCGTCGAGCTGATGAACGGCGGAGCGGCGCACTACCTGGCCACCGAGGCCGCCAACGCGTCGCCGCTGCAGTCCGCCGCGGCGCCCGCGTCGATGGCTGCGCAGCTGCCGGCGGCGACGGCCGCGGGCGGTTCGGCGCCCGGCGTTCCGGCCGCGCCCCTGATGTCGGCGGTCGCGCCGGCTTCCGCGATCGCGGGCGTGCAGGCCCCGGCCGCCCCCGCGGCCACCGCGGGGCCGGCGGCGCTGGCCCCGGCCACCACGGCCACGCCGGTGCGGATGGTCACGCCCGCCTACACCCCGGCCACCGCGCAGCCGGCGGCGCCGGCGCCGTCCACGGTCAGCCCGCTCGCGACGACACCGGCGCAGGTGGAGACGCCGCAGGCCGCCGCGGCCCCGGCGATGCCGGTATCGACCGGCGGCACGCCGGTGAAGGTGGTGTCCGCCCACTCGGCCCCCACCTCGGCGCCGGCCGGATCGTCGGCGCGTCCGGCGCCGGCCGTGATACCCAAGGTGGACTAGCGCGCCGCCGGTTTGCGTGTATGGCGCGCGCGGCGACCCCGCGAGAGCTAACCTGACACGAAAATTCCCAGCAAGGGTAAGGAGACTCTCGTGTTGGCGCGCTACCTGAAGGCACAGTTGGTGGTTTTGCTGTGCGGTGGCCTGGTCGGGCCGATTTTCTTGGTGGTCTACTTCACCCTCGGGTTCGGCAGCCTGCTGCAGTGGATGTTCTATGCCGGTCTGTTCATCACCGTGGCCGACGTGCTGGTCGCGCTCGCGTTGGCCAACTACGGCGCCAAGTCGTCGGCCAAGAACGCGGTGCTCGAGCAGAGCGGCGTGCTCGCGCTGGCCCAGATCACCGGGGTCACCGAGACGGGGACCTGGATCAACAACCAGCAGGTGGTGCAGGTGCACCTGCACATCTCCGGGCCCGGTTTCCTGCCGTTCGACAGCGAGGACCGGGTGATCGCCAGCGTGACCCGGCTCGGCAACCTGTCCGCCCGCAAGTTGGTGGTCCTGGTCAACCCCACCACCAACGAGTACCGGATCGACTGGGAGCGAAGCGCTTTGGTCAACGGCCTGGTGCCCGCGCAGTTCACCGTCGCCGAAGACAACAAGACCTACGACCTCAGCGGGCAGGCCGGCCCCCTGATGGAGATCCTGCAGATCCTCAAGGCCAACAACGTTCCGCTCAACCGGATGGTGGACATCCGGTCTAATCCGGTGCTGCGCCAGCAGATCCAGGCCGTGGTGCGCCGCGCGGCCGAACAGCAGGCGCCGGCCCCGCAACCGGCCACCGCCGGCGGACCGGCGCCGGTGGTCACGCCCCCGCAGCCGTCGGTCGCCCAGCGGCTGCAGGAGCTCGAGACGCTGCGCGCCAGCGGCGCGCTGACCGACCAGGAGTACGCCAGCCGGCGGGCCCAGATCATCTCCGAAATCTGACCGCCGGGCGAGTTAGAACAAGTTTCAGTTTCGCTGCTAGCCTGACTGCGTGGCTGGATCACTGCAGGGACGCGTCGCGTTCATCACCGGCGCCGCCCGCGCCCAGGGCCGTTCGCACGCCGTGCGGCTGGCCGCCGAGGGCGCCGACATCATCGCGCTCGACATCTGCGCGCCGGCGTCGAAGAGCCTGACCTACACGCCGGCCACGCCGGAGGATCTCGCCGAGACGGTCCGGCTGGTGGAGGCGCAGGGCCGCAAGGTGCTGGCCCGCGAAGCGGACGTCCGCGACGACGCCGCGCTGCGCCAACTCGTGGCCGACGGCGTCGAACAATTCGGCCGGCTCGACATCGTGGTGGCCAACGCCGGCGTCTTGAGCTGGGGCCGGGTGTGGGAGCTCACCGACGAGCAGTGGGACACCGTGATCGGGGTGAACCTCACCGGCACCTGGCGCACGCTGCGCGCCACCGTGCCCGCGATGATCGAAGCCGGCAACGGCGGCTCGATCGTGGTGGTGAGCTCGTCGGCGGGCCTGAAGGCCACCCCCGGCAACGGACACTATTCGGCCAGCAAGCACGGGCTCACCGCGCTCACCAACACCCTGGCCATCGAGCTCGGCGAATACAACATCCGGGTCAACTCCATCCACCCCTACTCCGTCGACACCCCGATGATCGAGCCGGAGGCGATGATGGAGATATTCGCCCGCCACCCCGGCTTCGTGCACAGCTTTCCCCCAATGCCGTTGCAGCCCAACGGCTTCATGTCTCCCGACGAGGTGGCCGATGTCGTGGCGTGGCTGGCCGGCGACGGGTCGGGCACGGTGACCGGCACCCAGATCCCGGTGGACAAGGGCGCGTTGAAGTACTGATCGGTCATCGTGGTATGAACTGCACGTGACCGCTAGCAAAGGAATCGTGATCGTCGGCGGGGGGCTGGCCGCCGCCCGGACCGCCGAGCAGCTGCGCCGATCGGGGTTCGAAGGCCGCGTCACGATCGTCAGCGACGAGGTGCACGTGCCCTACGATCGCCCGCCGCTGTCGAAAGAGGTGCTGCGCAAAGAGGTCGACGACGTGGCCCTCAAACCGCGGGAGTGGTACGACGAGAACGACATCACCCTGCGCCTGGGCGCGGCGGCCACCGGCCTGGACACCGCGGCGCGGACGGTGACGCTGGCCGACGGCTCGGTGATCGGCTACGACGAACTCGTCATCGCCACCGGCTTGGTGCCGCGGCGCATCCCGGCGCTGCCGGACCTCGACGGCATCCGGGTGTTGCGCTCGTTCGACGAATCGATGGCGCTGCGTGAGCACGCGTCCGCCGCCCAGCGCGCCGTCATCGTCGGCGCCGGATTCATCGGCTGCGAGGTGGCGGCCAGCCTGCGCAGCCTCGGGGTGAACGTCGTGTTGGTCGAGCCGCAGCCGACGCCCCTGGCGTCGGTGCTCGGCGAGCGAATCGGCGAGCTGGTGGCGCGCCTGCACCGCGAGGAGGGGGTGGACGTCCGCCTCGGTGTCGGGGTGGCCGAGGTGCGCGGCGACGGGCGGGTGGACACGGTCGTGCTGAGCGACGGCACCGAGCTGGCGGCCGACCTGGTGGTCATCGGCATCGGGTCGCACCCGGCGACCGGCTGGCTCGAGGGCAGCGGCGTCGAGATCGACAACGGCGTGCTCTGCGACGAGGCCGGACGGACCAGCGCGCCCAACGTATGGGCGCTCGGCGACGTCGCATCGTGGCGCGATGCGACGGGACACCAAGCGCGCGTGGAACATTGGAGCAACGTCGCCGACCAGACCCGCGTCGTGGTGCCCGCGATGCTGGGGCAGGAGCCACCGGCGGCCGTGGTCGTGCCGTACTTCTGGAGCGACCAGTACGACGTCAAGATCCAGTGCCTCGGCGAGCCCGAGGCCACCGACATCGTCCACCTCGTCGAAGACGACGGCCGCAAGTTCCTGGCCTACTACGAGCGGGACGGGGTGCTGGTCGGTGTGGTCGGCGGCGGGATGCCCGGCAAGGTCATGAAGGCCCGCGGCAAGATCGCGGCCGGCGCGCCCATCTCCGACGTACTGGGCTGACCCGCACGAGAGTCATTGCGCAGCAGCGTGTTTCGTCTCGCCGTTCACCACCAGTGCACCGGCGGGCCGTGCGGATGGCATTCCCCCAGGATCTCCAGCTCGCCGCCCGGCCAGCGCCGCGCCCGCACCAGGAACCGGATCGGGGCGTCCGGCCCCTCGCGTGCCGGCTCCAGCGTCAGGTGCACGAACGGCGATCGCTCGTCGGCCCGCTCGCCCAGCGCGCCGACGCGGGCGCGGACCGCGTCGCGCTCCTCGCCGGACAGGTACTGCCAGGTGATCGAATGCCACAGCACCGTCAGCGCGCCCGCGGCCGGCGTCAGGCCGGCGACCGCGTCGGCGGCCGTCTGGCGCTGCAGCCGGGCCGGCACCCGCCGCGCCACCTCGATCGCGCCGCGCAGCCGCTCGAGCCGGGCGGTCTGGTCGGGCCAGACGTAGCTCAGCACGGTGAGCTCCCCGTCGGCTCCGGTCACGTCGATGGGCGCGATGTCGAAGCCGCTGCGCTCGACGATCTCCACCCCGCCGCCCGGCGGCAGCGCGCCGCGCCACGCGTCGTGGATCGTCACCGGCGAATCGTCCGGTCCCCACTGGCCGTCGGCGAATCGATAGCGGTAGTGGTCGGCGCGCAGGTTCAGCCCCGCGCTCGACCCGATCTCGAAAAGCCTTACCGGCAAACCCGGTTCACCGTTGATGCGCAACAGGGCGCCGATCAGCGCGGCGGACCGGCCGACCTCGTTGGTCTGCGGTGGTTGCCGCAGCGCCGCCCGCAGCGCCTCGCAGTGTTCGGCCGCCGCGCCCTCGATCTCGGGCCACGCCGCTACGGCGTCCCAGCTGCCGCCGGTGCTGGGATACCACCTTCGTAATTGCCGGGCGCGGCCGTCGAGCACCAACCGGTGCAGCCCGCCGAGCAGCCGCAGCGGCACGGCGAGGCGCGAGGGGGCGTCCTCGTGCCCGGACAGGATCGCGGCGAAGACGCCGCCGGCCTCGACGTCGGCGGCCACCAGCTCGAAAAGTTCGCCGTACATCGGCGAGCCCGAGCCGGCGCAGAACCGGCCCTGCGCCCGCAGGGTGTGCAGCAGGTGATCCGCGGTCACCGATCCAGCCCGTCCAGCCCGGCGCCGACCACGTCGAAGGCGTTGCCCAGCGCGATGGGCAACGGGACCGACTCGTCGCCGAGCCAGTGCTCGTAGGCCGACAGCGCCACCCCGAGCATGGTCCAGGCGGCGGTCTGGGGCACCAGGTCGGTGGTCTTGCGGTCCAGCCGGCGGGCCACGAAACCGGCGATCACCTCGCGCCAGCCGGCGTACATGGTCATCGAATACGCCTGCAGTTCGGCGGTTTGCAGGATGACCCGCATCCGCTGCCGGTGCCGCGCGGTCTCCGACTCGTCAAAGGTGTTGAACGCCAACAGCGCATCGCGCAGCGCCTGGCCCAGCGGCACCCGCGGGTCGACGGCGTCCAGCAGGTCGCGCAGGTGCGCGAGGTGGGTGTCGAAGTCGCCCCACGGGATCGCGTTCTTGGAGGCGTAGTAGCGGAACAGCGTGCGCCGCGAGATGCCGGCGGCCTGGGCGACGTCGTCGACGCTCACGTCGGCGAAACCGCGCGCGCCGAACAGCTCGATCGCGACGTCGGTGATGTGGTGCGGCGTGGTCGAGCGGCGACGGCCCACCCGCGGCTGCGGCACCATGAGACCCGCCCTTCCATTTCGGCACTCGATGCCATATTCTGACGAAGCTTGTGACTCGAACCCCATCGTTGTCAAGAACCGACGAAAGGCAATGACCCATGGACCACGAAACCGAGACCGAGACCCAGCTCGTCGCCGAGACCCTGGTTGAAGAGGTGTCCATCGACGGCATGTGCGGGGTCTACTGAACCGCGTGTTCGACCCCGGCCGCGGCTGGCGGTTGCACCCGCAGGTGGCGGTTCGACCCGAACCATTCGGGGCGTTGCTCTACCACTTCGGCACTCGCAAGCTGTCCTTTCTGAAGAACCGCACCATCCTCACCGTGGTGCGGTCGCTTGCCGACCATCCCGACGTCCACTCGGCCTGCCGCGCGGCGGGTGTGGACGACTCGGACGAGGCCCCCTACTTGCACGCGCTGGGCGTGTTGGCCGATTCGAAGATGCTGGTACCCCAGGAGGTCCCATGACAGCCACCGTCCCGCGGCTCATCGAGCAGTTCGAGAGCGGGCTCGACGCGCCCATCTGCCTGACGTGGGAGCTCACGTACGCGTGCAACCTGGCGTGCGTGCACTGCCTTTCGTCGTCGGGCAAACGGGATCCGCGGGAGCTGTCCACCCGGCAATGCATGGACATCATCGACGAGCTGGAACGCATGCAGGTGTTCTACGTCAACATCGGCGGCGGCGAGCCCACCGTGCGCCCCGACTTCTGGGAGCTGGTCGACTACGCGACCGCGCACCACGTCGGGGTGAAGTTCTCCACCAACGGGGTCCGCATCACCGAAGAGGTCGCCGCCCGGTTGGCCGCCAGCGACTACGTCGACGTCCAGATCTCGCTGGACGGCGCCACCGCGGAGGTCAACGATGCGGTGCGCGGCCCCGGATCGTTCGCCATGGCGGTGCGCGCGCTGGAGAACCTTGCCAATGCGGGCTTTGCGGACGCGAAGATCTCCGTCGTGGTCACCCGCCACAACGTCGACCAGCTCGACGAATTCGCCGCGCTGGCAAGCCGTTACGGCGCCACCCTGCGGATCACCCGGCTGCGTCCGTCGGGGCGCGGCGCGGACGTCTGGGACGACCTGCACCCCACCGCCGCCCAGCAGGTCCAGCTCTACGACTGGCTGGTGGCCAAGGGGGAACGGGTGCTCACCGGCGACTCCTTCTTCCACCTGGCGCCGCTCGGCTCCTCCGGCGCGCTGGCCGGTTTGAACATGTGCGGCGCGGGCCGGGTGGTCTGCCTGATCGACCCCGTGGGGGACGTGTACGCGTGCCCATTCGCCATTCACGACCGCTTCCTGGCCGGAAATGTGTTGGCCGACGGGGGATTCGACAACGTCTGGAAGAATGCGCCGCTGTTCCGCGAGCTGCGCGAACCGCAGTCCGCGGGGGCGTGCGGCAGCTGCGGCCACTACGACGCCTGCCGGGGCGGCTGCATGGCGGCGAAGTTCTTCACCGGCCTGCCGATGGACGGGCCGGATCCCGAGTGCGTGCAGGGGCACAGCGCCCCGGCGCTGGCCCGCCGGCGGGAGACGCCGCGGCCCCGGGCCGACCACTCCCGCGGGCAACGGGTTCGTCAGCCGGTGCCCCTGACACTGTCCGTGCGGCCACCCGACGCGCCCCCGGCGCGCCTGTGCAACGAAAGCCCCGTATAGCTCATGGCCGGCCAATGGTTTGAAACCGTCGCCATCGCCCAGCAGCGCGCGAAGCGGCGGCTGCCGAAATCCGTCTACTCGGCGCTGCTCGCCGGCAGCGAAAAGGGCGTCACCGTCTCCGACAACGTCGCGGCGTTCGGTGAACTCGGATTCGCCCCCCACGTCGTCGGCGCGCAGGAGAAGCGCGACCTCTCGACTACCGTTCTGGGACAAGATATTTCGATGCCGGTGCTGATTTCGCCGACCGGCGTCCAGGCGGTCGATCCAGACGGCGAGGTCGCCGTCGCGCGGGCCGCGGCGGCACGGGGAACGGCGATGGGCCTGTCCTCTTTCGCCAGCAAACCGATCGAGGAGGTCGTCGCCGCCAACCCCAAGATCTTCTTCCAGGTGTACTGGCTCGGCGGGCGCGACGCGATCGCCGAGCGGGTGGAACGGGCGCGCCAGGCCGGCGCGGTGGGTCTGATCGTCACCACCGACTGGTCGTTCTCGCACGGGCGCGACTGGGGCAGCCCCCAGATTCCCGAAGCGATGAACCTGCGGACGGTCCTGCGGCAGTCTCCGGAAGCGGTCTTCAAGCCCCGCTGGCTGTGGAAGTACGGCAAGACGCTGCGCCCGCCGGATTTGCGGGTGCCCAACCAGGGGCGCCGCGGCGAGCCCGGCCCACCCTTTTTCGCCGCCTACGGCGAGTGGATGGGTACGCCGCCCCCGACGTGGGAAGACATCGCCTGGCTGCGTGAACTGTGGGGCGGGCCGTTCATGCTCAAGGGCGTGATGCGCGTGGACGACGCGAAAAGGGCTGTGGACGCCGGGGTTTCGGCGATCTCGGTGTCCAACCACGGGGGCAACAACCTGGACGGCACGCCGGCCTCGATTCGCGCCCTGCCCGCGGTGGCCGCCGCGGTCGGCGATCAGGTCGAGGTGCTGCTCGACGGCGGCATCCGCCGGGGTAGCGATGTGGTCAAGGCCGTGGCGCTGGGGGCACGCGCGGTGATGATCGGGCGCGCGTACCTGTGGGGCCTGGCCGCCGCCGGGCAGGCGGGCGTGGAGAACGTGCTCGACATCCTGCGCGGGGGCATCGACTCGGCGCTGATGGGCCTGGGCCACGCGAGCGTGCAAGAGCTCGGTCCGGACGACATCCTGGTGCCCCCCGGCTTCACCCGGGCGCTGGGTGTGCCGTCCGCCTGAGCAGCCGATAGTCGTCCGGGAGACGGGGTCGTCGGCGATGATTGACGGCCCCGCAAACGGTGGTACTGGCGAGGTGCCCGTGACGAACGAGCACAAAGATCGAACGCCCGATGAACCAGCCAGAAAAAAATCGTTTTCACCAGACAACAATTGGTGCACGCCAGGTGAATTCGTCCTACCATCACCGAGTGCCCGTACTCGGCGAATTAGCGGTGGCTACGTCAAGCCAGCTAGCGGGCACCTCGCCGTCGCTGCTCATCCCGCTCGGGTCGACCGAGCAGCACGGTCCGCACCTGCCGCTGGACACCGACACGCGGATCGCAACCGCGGTCGCCCGCGGGGCCCGGGCCGGCCTCGACCGCGAGTGGCTGGTGGCACCCGCCATCGCCTACGGGGCCAGCGGCGAACACCAAAGCTTTGCCGGAACGATCTCCATCGGCACGGAGGCCCTGACGACGTTGCTGGTGGAATACGGCCGGTCGGCCGCGGGCTGGGCCCGGCGCCTCGTCTTCGTCAACGGCCACGGCGGCAACACCGCCGCGCTGGCCGCCGCGGTGACCCGGCTGCGGGCCGAGGGACGCGACGCCGCCTGGTGCCCATGCCTGTCGGGCGGCGGTGATGCCCACGCCGGGCACACCGAAACCTCGCTGTTGCTGCACATCTCGCCGGAGGACGTGCTGACCGACCGGTGGCTCGCCGGCAACCCGGCGCCGCTGCCCGAATTGCTCCCGTCGCTGCGCCGCGGGGGAGTCGCGGCCGTCAGCCCCGTGGGCGTCCTGGGAGACCCGACCACCGCGACCGCCGCCGAGGGTGAGCGCATCCTCGCCGAGATGGTCGAGGGCTGTGTCCGTCGGGTCGACCGGTGGTCACCCGGGCGCGACGGGATGCTGACATGAGCCATCCCCGGCTGCCCGACGGGTTCGCCGTCCAGGTCGATCGCCGCGTGCGGGTGCTCGGCGACGGCTCGGCGCTGCTCGGGGGGTCGCCGACCCGGCTGCTCAAGCTGGCGCCGGCCGCCCAGGACATGCTGTGCGACGGCCGGCTGAAGGTTCGCGACGACGTCAGCGCGCAGCTGGCCCGCACCTTGCTGGACGCCACGGTGGCGCATCCGCGGCCCGCGGGCGGACCCTCGCACCGCGACGTTACCGTTGTAATCCCCGTGCGGGACAACCTTTCTGGCGTGCGGCGCCTGGTCAGCTCGCTGCGCGGCCTGCGGGTCATCGTGGTCGACGACGGATCCTTCCCGCCGATCGAACCGGAGGACTTCGTCGGCGCGCACTGCGACGTCGAGGTGCTGCGGCACTCGCGCAGCAGGGGACCGGCCGCCGCCCGCAACACGGGACTGGCCGCGTGCGGCACCGACTATGTCGCCTTCCTCGACTCCGATGTCGCGCCGCGACGCGGGTGGCTGGAGGCGCTGCTGGGCCACTTCTGCGACCCGACGGTCGCGCTGGCCGCGCCGCGCATCGTGGGTTTGTCGCACAGTGAGAACGTCGTCGCGCGCTACGAGGCGGTGCACTCGTCGCTCGACCTCGGCGAGCGCGAAGCGCCCGTGCTACCCCACAGCACGGTCTCCTACGTGCCCAGCGCGGCGATCATCTGCCGCTGCTCGGCGCTGCGCGCGGTCGGCGGCTTCGACGAGACCCTGCAATCGGGCGAGGACGTCGACCTGTGTTGGCGGCTCATCGAAGCCGGCGCCCGGCTGCGTTACGAGCCCGTCGCGCTGGTCGCCCACGACCACCGCACCGAACTGCGGGATTGGCTCGCGCGCAAGGCTTTCTATGGCGGCTCGGCGGCCCCGCTGTCGGTCCGCCACCCGGACAAGACCGCGCCGGTGGTGATCTCCGGCTGGGCGCTGATGACGTGGATCCTGGTGGCGTTCGGGACCAGCCTGTCCCAGCTGGCGTCCGTCGCCATCGCGCTGCTGACCGGTCGCCGAATCGCCAGGGCGATGCGCGGCGCCGAGACCTCGATCACCGACGTGGTGGTGATCGCCACCCGCGGCCTGTGGTCGGCGGCGCTGCAGCTGGCGTCGGCGCTGTGCCGGCATTACTGGCCGCTGGCGCTGGTCGCCGCCACGCTGTCGCGACATTTCCGCCGTGTCGTGCTGGTCGCGGCCGTCATGGACGGCGTGGTCGACTGGCTGCGCCGTCGGGACGCCATGGGTGACGATGCCGAGCCGATCGGGCTGCTGACCTACCTGTTGCTCAAGCGCGTCGACGACCTGGCGTACGGCCTCGGGTTGTGGTGGGGTGTGCTGCGGGAGCGCAACCTGCGCGCGCTCAAGCCGCAGATTCGCAGCTAGCCGCCACCTTGACCCCCGCCGCCCCGCACAGCGACGTGCTGATCGTCGGTGCCGGCAGCGCTGGATCGGTTGTTGCCGAACGCCTTTCCAGCGACCCCGGTTGCGCGGTGACCGTCATCGAGGCCGGGCCCGCCCTCGATGACCCGCAATTGCTCGCGCAAACCGGCAACGGGCTGCAGCTGCCGATAGGCGTGGGCAGCCCCTTGGTGCGGCGCTATGAGACCAGCCTGACCGACCGGCCCACCCGGCGGCACCCGATCGTGCGCGGGGCGACGCTAGGCGGGTCGGGCGCGGTCAACGGCGGCTACTTCTGCCGGGGATTGCAGCGCGACTTCGATCGGCTGTCGCTGCCCGGCTGGTCGTGGCCCGAGGTCCTCGACAGCTTCCGCGCCATCGAGACCGACCTGGACTTCCGCGGCCCCGCCCACGGTACCGACGGCCCGATCAAGGTGCGCCGTACCCACGAAATGGCCGGCACCACCGAGCGTTTCATCGACGCCGCGCGGCGCGCGGGGTTCGACTGGATCGATGACCTCAACGACGTTGGGCCCGGGCCGGTTTCGGGGCTGGGCGCGGTGCCGCTCAACATCGTCGACGGCGTGCGCACCGGATCCGGCGCCGGCTACCTGCTGCCGGCCCTGGGCCGACGGAACCTGACGCTGCACGCGCGGACCAGCGCGGTGGGCCTGCGGTTCGCCGGCACCACCGCGGTGGGTGTCGAGGCGATCGGCCCGCACGGGCGCATGACCATGACCGCCGACCGGATCGTCCTGTGCGCCGGGGCCATTCAAACGGCGCAGCTGCTCATGCTCTCCGGCGTCGGCGTCGAGGACGGGTTGCGGGCGGTCGGCATCGGAGTGCGGGCGCCCCTTCCGGTGGGCGCGTCGTTCAGCGATCACCCCGAGTGGGTGTTGCCCACCGACTGGGCGGTGGCTCCCGGCCGGCCGGTGCTCGAGGTCGTGCTCAGCACCGCCGACGATCTCGAGATCAGGCCCTACACGGGCGGATTCGTCGCGATGACCGGCGACGGCACGGCCGGACACGCCGACTGGCCCCACATCGGGGTGGCGCTGATGCAGCCGCGGGCCCGCGGGCGCATCACGCTGGCTTCGGCCGATCCCGCCGCGGCGCCCCGCATCGAGCATCGTTACGACAGCGAGCCCGACGACGTCGCGGCGCTACGCCGGGCAGCGGAGATGGCCCGCGAATTGGCTTCCAGCGCAACCCATGTCGGGGCCCCGTCCTGGTCCACGTCCCAACACCTCTGTGGCACGGCGCCGATGGGCCCGGAGAGCGACCCGCGGGCCGTCGTCGATCATCGCTGCCGCGTGCACGGCATCGAAAACCTGTGGGTGATCGACGGCTCGATCCTGCCCACCATCACCAGCCGCGGGCCGCACGCCACCATCGTGATGCTCGGGCACCGGGCCGCCGACTTCGTTCGGTGAATGAGGGGGGCGGCCCCATGGGTGAGGCATGGGGCGCGCCCCCGAGTGGCGATTGTTCGTGCGATCCACGTAGATGGCCACGACAGTGGCAGTGCGCGCGCGAGTGTGCATCGCGCCGACAATGCGTCGCAATATTCGTGGACGGCACGGCCGCCGTAAGACCTCCCTTCGTGACACCTGAAAGCGTTGGCCGGCTGGATATCACGCCCGTACCGGAGGCGAACGCTCTCGCGTCCATACCGCGGCGACCGGCCATGCCGGCCCGACCACGCTCGTAACGGGAATCAACACCACATCCACCTCGCCGTAACAGAGATGACCTGTACCTGTCGATATATATTTCTGATACCAGAATCGGCGGGCGGTTTCAAGCACCCGCGGCCGCTTACAGCTCCTTGAAGGTGCTGCCTGACAACGGCATTGGACTCAGCGAGCACGGCGGGCCAGCAGGCCCCGCACCGGCCGCAGCTGCCGGCCGTCGCGGCCGGGCGCCCAGATCCCGATCAGCACCGCGGCGACGGCGACGATCACGGCCATCGCGATGGTGGACGCGTGCATGGCCGCCAGGAAGGCGGTCTTGCTGAGGTCGGCCAGCTCGCGGCCCGGGGCCCCGATCCTGCCGGCCACCTCGACGGCCTTGGCCAACGAGTCGGTGGCCGGGCCGCGCACGGGCGCGGGAAAGTCCGCCAGCTTCGGGGCGAGCTCGTGCGAATACCGGCCCGCCAGAATCGAACCGGCCACCGCGATCCCCAGCGCGCCGCCCATCTCCCGGGACGTGTCGTTCACCGCGGAGGCGACGCCCTGTTTCTCGTCGGGCACCGCCCCCATGATCGCCGAGGTGGTCGGCGCCGTGCAGATCCCGATGCCGGTGGCCAATATCAATGTCGGCCAGGCGAATTGCAGATAGGAGGTGTGCAGGTTCAGCAGGCACATGCACGCGAACCCGACCGCCATCAGCAGGGTGCCGACGAACAACACCAGCCGCAGGCCCAACTTGGGCACGTACCAGAACGACAGCGCCGAGAAAATGGCCAGCGGAACCATGAACGGGCCGAAGGCGACCGCCGTCGCCAGCGCCGAGTAGCCCATGATCTGCTGCACGTATTGCATGCCGATGTAGAAGAACCCGAACGTCGCGCCGAACAGGATGACGATCGCGGCGACGCCGGTGGCGAAATTCGGGTCGGCGAACAACCGGACATCCAGCAGGGGCTGCCCGCTGCGCCCGGCGAGCCGCAACTCGACGGCGCCGAACGCGGCCGCGAGCACCGCCCCCGCGACAAGCCCGCCCCAGATCAGCGGGTCATCCCAGCCGCGGGTCGGCGCCTCCAGGATCGCGGCCACCGCGATCGCCACCGCGGCGCCGATCAACACCGCGCCCAGCGAATCGATCCGTGGGGCGCCGCCGTCGCGGGACGAGGACACGGTGCACGCCAGCGCGAAGATCACCAGTCCGGCCGCGCCCAGCGACCAGAAGATCGCGTGCCAATCCCAGAAGCGCAGCAGCAGGCCGGAACCGATCATCCCCAGCACGCCGCCGGACCCGGCGGTGCCGGCCCAGATGCCGACCGCCTTGGTGCGCTCGTCCTTCGGGTAGGCCACGGTCAGCAGCGACAGCGTCGCCGGCATCACGAAGGCCGCACCGATCCCGGCGACCGCGCGGCCGGCGATGATCTGGGCCGGGCTGTGCAGCAGCGCGGGCGCCATCGAGCCCAGGGCGAAGACCACCAGCCCGAGCAGCAGGGCGCCCCGCCTGCCGTAGCGGTCGCCGATCGCTCCGGCGGGCAACAGCAGGCACGCCAGCGCCACGGTGTATCCGTCGACGATCCAATTCAGCTGCGACTGGGTGGCCGAGGTGGCCACCGCGAGGTCTCCCAGCGCGGTGTTCAGCGCCGTCATCGACGCGACCACCAGCGCGACCCCCATGCAGGCGACGGCCAGCGTCCAGTTCCGGGCGCGGGGGCTACCCCCGATGCTGACTACATCAGTACGCTGGTCAGGCCGGACCAGGGTTTCGACCATGTGATGCGCCTCCCCACGGTGGCGTTCGAAGATTCGAGACCGACAGTCTTGTAGGTAGACCGATAGTCTCGTTCCCAAACAGGGAGGTGGGTCACAATTACCGGCAGCACCACCGATCCACGCCCGGCCCGCTCGCGGGCCCGCCTGCTCGAGGCCGCCGCGGCGTTGCTGAGTTCCGGAGGTCCCAGCGCGGTGACCGTCGACGCGGTCACCCGCACCGCCAACGTGGCCAGGGCCACGCTGTATCGCCACTTCCCGAGCGGAAACGACTTGCTGGCAGCGGCTTTCAACAGCCTCATCCCGCCGTCACCCACGCCGCCGGCCGAGGGTTCGCTGCGGGATCGCCTGATCGCGGTGGTGCTGGCCCAGGCCGAGTCGGTGGCGCAGGCGCCGGCGCTGATGACGGCCATGTCGTGGTTGTCCATGGGTCGGGTCCTGGACGAGATGCCGGAACCCCGCGACTGCGCCGCGAACACCACGGCGATCACCACCCTGCGCGAGCGCATCGCCCAGCAGTACGCGGCCCCGTTCGACGCCATTTTCGACAGCCCCGAGGCCGCCGAACTGGGCGAAGTGGACCGGTCCCGGGCCATCGCGCTGCTCATCGGGCCCCTGGTGCTGGGGCGCCTGTCGACGCTTCCCGACTTCGATTACCGCGAGTGCGCGCTCGCCGCCGTCGACGGTTTCCTCTTTGTACAGCGCGCCCACAACCGGGCGGCCGCGGCGAGGGTCGAACCGGCGGGCGCCTGAGGCCCCAAAGGCCCAGGTCGGCGGCCATCGCCCGGGATTTGGCCAAACCCATGATCTAGGGCATACTGTTCAGGTTGCCTTGGGCCGGGTTTGCGCCTGGTCGGGCATACGACCAGCGCCCAAAACGGGCGCGTCCGGTCCCATCCTTGGAGCGCGACTTTTCGGCCGCGGTCCAGGCTGCGTGAGGGTGACACACCCGACCGCGGGGGCCGGTGGACCACGACAGGTAAACAGCGGCGCAGTATCCGGCGCGACGCTCGATCGGCCCGGGATTGGCCCGGGCCCGATCAGCGCGCTGGGAGCACCAGGTCCGGACACGGATTTTGTAAGTGGAGTGAGGGTAGGAGAAGCGTGGCGGGACAGAAGATCCGCATCAGGCTCAAGGCCTACGACCATGAGGCCATCGACGCATCGGCGCGCAAAATCGTCGAGACCGTCGTCCGCACGGGTGCCAGTGTCGTAGGTCCGGTGCCGCTGCCGACTGAGAAGAACGTGTATTGCGTCATCCGCTCTCCGCATAAGTACAAGGACTCGCGGGAGCACTTCGAGATGCGTACTCACAAGCGGCTGATCGACATCCTCGACCCGACGCCGAAGACCGTCGACGCGCTGATGCGCATCGACCTTCCGGCCAGTGTCGACGTCAACATCCAGTAGGAGATCCAGAGCTCATGGCAAGAAAAGGCATTCTGGGTACCAAGCTGGGCATGACGCAGGTGTTCGACGAGAACAACCGGGTCGTGCCGGTGACGGTGGTCAAGGCCGGGCCCAACGTGGTCACCCGCATCCGCACTCCCGAGCGTGACGGTTACAGCGCCGTTCAGCTGGCCTACGGCGAGATCAGCCCGCGCAAGGTGAACAAGCCGGTGACCGGTCAATACGGCGCCGCGGGCGTGAACCCGCGTCGGCACCTGGCCGAGTTGCGGCTCGACGACGAGGCCGCCGCAAGCGAATACGAGGTCGGCCAGGAGCTGACCGCGGAGATCTTCGCCGACGGCGCCTACGTCGACGTCACCGGCACCTCCAAGGGCAAGGGCTTCGCCGGCACCATGAAGCGCCACGGCTTCCGCGGCCAGGGCGCCAGCCACGGTGCGCAGGCGGTGCACCGCCGGCCGGGTTCGATCGGTGGCTGCGCCACCCCGGCGCGCGTCTTCAAGGGCACGCGGATGGCCGGCCGGATGGGTAACGACCGGGTGACCGTCCAGAACCTGGTGGTGCACAAGGTCGATACCGAGAACGGCGTGCTGCTGATCAAGGGCGCGGTCCCCGGCCGCACCGGCGGACTCGTGGTGGTCCGCAGCGCGATCAAACGAGGTGAGAAGTAATGGCTGACTCGAAGGCCTTGAAGATCGACGTCAAGACGCCGGACGGCAAGGTCGAGGGCTCCGTCGAGCTGCCGGCCGAATTGTTCGACGCCCCGGCCAATATCGCCCTGATGCACCAGGTGGTCACCGCGCAGCGCGCGGCGGCTCGCCAGGGGACGCACTCGACCAAGACCCGCGGCGAGGTCAGTGGCGGTGGGCGGAAGCCGTACCGCCAGAAGGGAACCGGTCGTGCCCGCCAGGGTTCGACGCGGGCCCCGCAGTTCACCGGCGGTGGCGTCGTGCACGGCCCCAAGCCGCGCGACTACTCGCAACGCACCCCGAAGAAGATGATCGTCGCGGCGTTGCGCGGCGCGTTGTCGGACCGGGCGCGCAACGGCCGCATCCACGCGGTCACCGAGCTGGTGTCGGGTCAGACCCCGTCCACCAAGAACGCCAGGGCGTTCCTGGGCACGCTGACCGACCGCAAGAACGTGCTGATCGTGATCGGCCGCAGTGACGAGGCCGGCGCCAAGAGCGTGCGCAACCTGCCCGGTGTGCACATCCTGACGCCCGACCAGCTCAACACCTATGACGTGTTGCGCTCCGACGACGTGGTGTTCAGCGTTGAGGCCCTCAACGCCTACATCAAGGGCAATCCGGCTAGCACCGAGGAGGTTTCGGCGTAGATGGCGACCATCACCGATCCCCGCGACATCATCCTGGCCCCGGTCATCTCGGAGAAGTCCTACGGCCTGCTGGATGAGAACGTGTACACCTTTGTGGTGCACCCCGATTCGAACAAGACGCAGATCAAGATCGCCATCGAGAAGATCTTCGCCGTCAAGGTCGCATCGGTGAACACCGCGAACCGGCAGGGCAAGCGCAAGCGCACCAGGACCGGATACGGCAAGCGCAAGGGCACCAAGCGGGCCATCGTCACGCTGGCGCCGGGCAGCAAGCCGATCGACCTGTTCGGGGCACCGGCGTAGCGAGAGAAAGACTTGATTAGACATGGCAATTCGTAAGTACAAGCCGACGAGCCCGGGCCGCCGCGGCTCCAGCGTGTCCGACTTCGCCGAGGTCACCCGGTCGGAGCCGGAGAAGTCGCTGGTGCGTCCGCTGCACGGTCATGGTGGCCGTAACGCGCACGGCCGCATCACCACCCGGCACAAGGGCGGCGGCCACAAGCGCGCCTACCGGGTGATCGACTTCCGCCGCAACGACAAGGACGGGGTCAACGCCAAGGTCGCGCACATCGAGTACGACCCGAACCGGACAGCCAACATCGCGCTGCTGCACTACCTGGACGGCGAAAAGCGTTACATCATCGCGCCGCAAGGGCTTTCGCAGGGCGACGTGGTGGAGTCGGGCGCGAACGCCGACATCAAGCCGGGCAACAACCTGCCGCTGCGCAACATCCCGGCCGGTACCGTCATCCACGCCGTGGAGCTGCGGCCGGGCGGTGGCGCCAAGCTGGCGCGCTCCGCCGGCTCGAGCATCCAGCTGCTCGGCAAGGAGGGCACCTACGCGTCGCTGCGCATGCCCAGCGGTGAGATCCGCCGCGTCGACGTGCGCTGCCGCGCCACGGTCGGCGAGGTGGGCAACGCCGAGCAGGCGAACATCAACTGGGGCAAGGCCGGCCGGATGCGATGGAAGGGCAAGCGCCCCTCGGTCCGTGGTGTGGTCATGAACCCGGTGGACCACCCGCACGGTGGTGGTGAGGGTAAGACCTCCGGTGGTCGGCACCCGGTGAGCCCGTGGGGCAAGCCGGAGGGTCGCACCCGCCACCCGAACAAGGCCAGCAACAAACTCATCGTCCGGCGCCGGCGCACCGGCAAGAAGCACGGTCGCTAGGAACTCGAGGAGTAGCCAACCATGCCACGCAGCCTGAAGAAGGGCCCGTTCGTCGACGACCACCTGCTGAAGAAGGTGGACGTGCAGAACGAGAAGAACACCAAGCAGGTCATCAAGACCTGGTCCCGGCGTTCGACGATCATCCCGGACTTCATCGGCCACACCTTCGCCGTCCACGACGGGCGCAAGCACGTCCCGGTGTTCGTCACCGAGGCGATGGTCGGTCACAAGCTTGGTGAATTCGCCCCTACGCGCACCTTCAAGGGACACATCAAGGACGACCGGAAGGCCAAACGGCGATGACCACAACTGAATTCCCGTCGGCGGTCGCCAAAGCGCGGTTCGTGCGGGTGTCACCGACCAAGGCGCGCCGGGTGATCGACCTGGTGCGCGGACGGTCCGTGTCCGACGCGCTGGACATCCTGCGCTGGGCGCCGCAGGCCGCCAGCGAGCCGGTGGCCAAGGTGATCGCCAGCGCCGCGGCCAACGCGCAGAACAACAACGGGCTGGACCCGGCCACCCTGGTGGTCGCGACCGTCTACGCCGACGAAGGACCGACCGCCAAACGCATCCGCCCGCGCGCGCAGGGTCGCGCCTTCCGGATCCGCAAGCGCACCAGCCACATCACCGTCGTGGTGGAGAGCCGGCCGGCCAAGGACCAGCGTTCGGCGAAGTCGACGAGGGCCCGCCGCGCCGAGGCCAGCAAGGCCGCCGCCAAGGCGCCCGCGAAGAAGGCCCCGGCCAAGAAGGCCGCAACTGGTTCGGCTGCCAAGAAGGCACCCGCCAAGAAAGCCGCGGCGAAGTCCGCCCCGGCGAAGAAAGCTACGTCTGAGACCTCGGAAGCGAAGGGAGGCTCAGACTAGTGGGCCAGAAGATCAATCCGCACGGCTTCCGGCTGGGCATCACCACCGACTGGAAATCCCGCTGGTACGCCGACAAGCAGTACGCCGACTACGTCAAGGAAGACGTCGCGATCCGCAAGCTGCTGTCCACCGGTCTGGAGCGCGCCGGCATCGCCGACGTGGAGATCGAGCGCACCCGCGACCGGGTGCGGGTCGACATCCACACCGCGCGGCCCGGCATCGTCATCGGCCGCCGCGGCACCGAGGCGGACCGCATCCGCGCGGACCTGGAAAAGCTGACCGGCAAGCAGGTTCAGCTGAACATCCTGGAAGTCCGCAACCCCGAGTCGCAGGCCCAGCTGGTGGCCCAGGGCGTGGCCGAGCAGCTGAGCAACCGCGTGGCGTTCCGCCGCGCCATGCGCAAGGCCATCCAGTCGGCGATGCGCCAGCCCAACGTCAAGGGCATCCGGGTGCAGTGCTCCGGCCGTCTCGGCGGCGCGGAGATGAGCCGCTCGGAGTTCTACCGCGAGGGCCGGGTGCCCCTGCACACGCTGCGCGCCGACATCGACTACGGCCTGTACGAGGCGAAGACCACCTTCGGCCGGATCGGTGTGAAGGTGTGGATCTACAAGGGCGACATCGTCGGTGGGAAGCGCGAATTGGCGGCCTCGGGAGTGGGGGCCCCGGCGGGCGCCGACCGTCCGCGGCGCGAGCGCCCGTCGGGCACGCGCCCCCGGCGCAGCGGCGCGTCGGGCACCACGGCGACCAGCACCGAGGCCGGTCGCGCCGCCGCGGGTGCCGAGGAGCAGGCGGCGGCGGCCGAGTCCGCGCCCGCCGCAGAACCGCAGAGCACGGAGAGCTGAATCATGTTGATTCCCCGCAGGGTTAAACACCGCAAGCAACACCATCCCCGCCAGCGCGGCATCGCCAGCGGCGGCACGGCGGTGAACTTCGGTGACTACGGCATCCAGGCCCTGGAGCACGCCTACGTCACCAACCGGCAGATCGAGTCCGCGCGTATCGCGATCAACCGCCACATCAAGCGTGGCGGCAAGGTGTGGATCAACGTCTTCCCGGACCGCCCGCTGACCAAGAAGCCCGCCGAAACCCGGATGGGTTCCGGTAAGGGTTCGCCCGAGTGGTGGGTGGTCAACGTCAAGCCGGGCCGCGTGCTGTTCGAGCTGAGCTACCCCAACGAGCAGGTGGCCCGGGCGGCGCTCACCCGTGCAATCCACAAGCTGCCGATCAAGGCACGCATCGTCACCCGAGAGGATCAGTTCTGATGGCAGTGGGAATTTCGCCTGGCGAACTGCGTGAGCTCACCGAAGAGGAGCTGACCGAGCGTCTGCGCGAGTCGAAGGAGGAGCTGTTCAACCTGCGCTTCCAGATGGCGACCGGGCAGCTCACCAACAACCGCCGGCTGCGCACGGTGCGTCAGGAGATCGCACGCGTCTACACCGTGCTGCGCGAACGAGAACTGGGCCTGGCTTCCGGGCCCGACGGTAAGGAATCGTGATGGCAGAAGCGAAGAAGGCTGCACCGAAGGCCGCCGCGAAGGACGGCGGCGCGAAGGAGAAGGGCGCCAAGCACACGCCGGCCAATCCGAAGGTGCGTGGCCGCCGCAAGGTGCGCATCGGTTACGTGGTCAGCGACAAGATGCAGAAGACGATCGTGGTCGAGCTGGAGGACCGCGTGCGTCACCCGCTGTACGGCAAGATCATCCGCACCACCAAGAAGGTGAAGGCGCACGACGAGAACAGCACCGCGGGCATCGGCGACCGTGTCTCGCTGATGGAGACGCGTCCGACGTCGGCGACCAAGCGGTGGCGCCTCGTGGAAATCCTGGAGAAGGCCAAGTAGCCCCGAAGCCACATCGAAACGCCCGAGACCTTACGGTCTCGGGCGTTTTGCTTTGCCCCCGGGAGCGGCACGGCGAAAAAAGATCGGGAAATTCCCGGCGGCGCTACGCTCGGCGCATGTCGACTGACTCGCGAGGCTTTCAAGGCAAGATCGAGCTGGATATCCGGGACTCCGAGCCGGACTGGGGCCCGTACGCCGCGCCCACCGCACCGCAGAACTCGCCGAACATCCTCTACCTGGTTTGGGACGACACCGGCATCGCCACCTGGGACTGTTTCGGCGGCCTGGTCGAGATGCCCGCCATGACCCGCATCGCCGAGCGCGGTGTGCGGCTGTCGCAGTTCCACACCACGGCGCTGTGCTCGCCGACCCGCGCGTCGCTGCTGACCGGCCGCAACGCCACCACCGTCGGCATGGCCACCATCGAAGAGTTCACCGACGCGTTCCCCAACGCCAACGGCCGCATCCCGTTCGACACCGCGCTGCTCTCCGAGGTGCTCGCCGAGCGCGGCTACAACACCTACTGCGTCGGCAAGTGGCACCTGACTCCGCTCGAAGAGTCCAATCTGGCGTCCACCAAACGACATTGGCCGACCTCGCGCGGATTCGAACGGTTCTACGGTTTCCTGGGCGGCGAGACCGACCAGTGGTATCCGGACCTGGTGTACGACAACCATCCCGTCAACCCGCCCGGCACGCCGGAGGACGGTTACCACCTGTCGAAGGACCTCGCCGACAAGACCATCGAATTCATCCGCGACGCCAAGGTGATCGCGCCGGACAAGCCGTGGTTTTCCTACGTGTGTCCGGGCGCCGGGCACGCGCCGCACCACGTCTTCAAAGAATGGGCGGACCGCTACGCCGGCCGCTTCGACATGGGCTACGAGGCCTACCGCGAAATCGTGCTGGAAAACCAGAAGTCGATGGGCATCGTCCCGCCGGAGACGCAGCTGTCGCCGGTCAACCCGTACGCGGACGTCAAGGGTCCGCAGGGCGAGCCCTGGCCGCTGCAGGACACCGTGCGGCCCTGGGACTCGCTGAACGACGACGAGAAGAGGCTGTTCGCCCGGATGGCCGAGGTGTTCGCCGGCTTCCTCAGCTACACCGACGCCCAAATCGGCCGAATACTGGACTATTTGGCGGAGTCCGGCCAGCTGGACAACACCCTGATCGTGGTGATCTCCGACAACGGCGCCAGCGGGGAGGGCGGCCCGAACGGCTCGGTGAACGAGGGCAAGTTCTTCAACGGCTACATCGACACCGTGGAAGAAAGCATGAAGCTGTTCGACCACCTGGGCGGGCCGGAGACGTACAACCATTACCCCATCGGCTGGGCGATGGCCTTCAACACCCCCCACAAGCTGTACAAGCGGTACGCGTCGCACGAGGGCGGCATCGCCGACACGGCGATCGTGTCGTGGCCCAACGGAATTGCGGCGCACGGCGAGGTTCGGGACAACTACGTCAACGTCTGCGACATCACGCCGACGGTCTACGACCTGCTGGGTATGACGCCGCCCGAGACCGTCCGGGGGATTGCGCAAAAGCCGCTGGACGGCGTGAGTTTCAAAGCGGCCCTTGACGATCCGAGCGCCGACACCGGTAAGCAGACCCAGTTCTACTCCATGCTCGGCACCCGGGGGATCTGGCACCAGGGCTGGTTCGCCAACACCATCCACGCGGCGACGCCGGCCGGCTGGTCGCATTTCGACGCCGACCGCTGGGAGCTGTTCCACATCGAGGCCGACCGCAGCCAATGCCACGACCTGGCCGGCGAACACCCGGACAAACTCGAGGAGCTCAAGGCGCTGTGGTTCTCCGAAGCCGCCAAATACAACGGCCTGCCGCTGTCGGACCTGAACATCATGGAGACGCTGACGCGGGTCCGCCCGTACCTCGTCGGTGAGCGGTCCAGCTACGTCTACTACCCCGACTGCGCGGACGTGAGCATCGGCGCGGCCGCCGAAATCCAGGGCAGGTCGTTCTCGGTACTGGCCGAGGTGACCGTCGATACCACGGGCGCGGAAGGCGTGCTTTTCAAACAGGGCGGGGCCCACGGCGGGCATGTGCTTTTCATCCAGGACGGACGCCTGCACTACGTCTACAACTTCCTCGGCGAGCGGCAGCAGGAGGTCTCCTCGTCGGGCGCGGTGCCGCTGGGCAGGCACCTGTTCGGTGCGAGCTACACGCGGACCGGAACCGTGTCGAACAGCCACACGCCGCTCGGCGACTTGACGTTGTTCATCGACGACGACGTCGTCGGCACGCTCGCGGACGTGCAAACCCATCCCGGTACGTTCGGGCTCGCGGGCGCCGGCATCACCGTCGGGCGCAACGGCGGCTCCGGGGTATCCAGCCGCTACAAGGCGCCGTTCACCTTCACCGGCGGCACCATCGCTCAGGTCACCGTCGACCTGTCCGGCCGGCCCTACGTCGACGTGGAAGCCGAAATTGCGCTTGCCTTTTCGCGCGACTGAAGCCCTGGCGCTGTGCGTGTTGGCGCTCCCGGCGGTGGGATGCGAGAAGACCACCGCCGGCAACGCCATCGGTGAGACCGCCTCGTCGACGACCTCGACCACGCGGTTGTCCGACCCTGCCGAGCCGGTGCCCGGCGTCGAAACCACGCTGCCCGACCACATTCCACCCAACGCGCTGGTCTGCTTCCCGCCGCCGCCCGCCAGCGGCTCCATGACCAAGGCCTCGGTGGCGGACCCGGTGGCGCCGGTGCTCACGGTCGCGTTGCCGGACGGCTGGAGCTCGGCACCGGGCAGCGGTGACGTCGCGCTGACGTCGACCGGCCCCGATGGCATGTCGCTGCGAGTCAGCATCACCCACACGGACCTAGAGCCCGGCGGGGCGTTCCTGCGCTACGCCACCGACTTGCGAACGGCGAAGCCGACAGTGAAGGTCACCGTCACCGCGGCCCAGTTCTGCGGCTACAGCAGCCAGCTGCTCAGCGGCACCGACAGCGGGCCTGCTGCAACCGAATTCGCCGACCGCATCACCCACGTCTGGACGAACACCCAGGCGTACCTGGTGGTCGTTCACCTGGAGGGGCCCGGCAAAGCGCCCGGATTCGACGCGGCCAAAGCCACGGTCATGCAGCAATTCGCCGTCATTATCCCGTGAAAAACCGTTGTCCTGCGCTAGCATCTGGCGCGTGATGCCAAAATGACCGCCGGGACCCCGGCGCCTCCCGCGCCGCCGGCGCCGACCGGCTCCCGGGGCCGGCAAATCGCGATAGCTTTCGGCATTGTCGTGGCCGTCATCGTCATCTACGTCCTGTCGCTGATCGCCGTTCACCTGTTGGCAAAGTCGGCACCCCCGTTGCCCCCGGTGGACTTCAGCAAGCTCGAGGCCGAGGACAGCGTGGTGCAGGTGCACCTCGAGAAGCTGGACACCGTCGCCAATCGCTTGACGGTGAATGTGCTTGTCTACCCGAAGGATTCGCTGTACGACAAGAACTTCGGCGTGCTGACCACGGACGCGGCCGTGCGGCTGTACCCGGAGAACGATCTGGGCGACCTGCAGTACCCGGTAGGAAAGGCGCCGGCGCAAGTCAGCACCGGGCTGGTGGCCCACGGCGACCCCGGCAACTGGCCGTTCGACTCCTACAAGACGGAAGTCATCGCGGCCGACGTGTTCACCGGCACCGGCCAGAACCGCGAAAAGGCGCCCGCCCGCGTGGAAGTGACCGGAAAGCTGGACGGCTGGGACGCGACCGTGACCCGCGTCCACGACCCCGAGGACGCCAACCCCGACATTCAGGACAACGTGATCATCACGTTGCACAGGGCCAAGGGCCCACTGATCTTCGACCTGGGCATCTGCCTGGTGCTCATCGCCCTGCCCGTGCTGGCGTTGTGGGTGGCCATCCCGGTGGCGCTGGGCAGGACGTCGTTCCTGCCGCCCATGACCACGTGGTACGGCGCGATGCTGTTCGCCATCGTCCCGCTGCGCAACATCTTGCCGGGGAGCCCACCGTATGGGTCGTGGATCGACCAGGCCGTCGTGCTGTGGGTCCTGATCGGTCTGGTCAGCGCGATGGCCCTCTTCCTGTACGGCTGGTGGCGGCAACGCGACCGCAGGCGCGGGCACAAGGCTTAGCCGCTACTCCGAATTCGTCGCTCCCACAGCGCTGATCGAGTCGACGGCGCTCGAGACCCGCGACTGGAAGTCCGGCGAGAGCGGGATGTACCCGTTGCGGGCGAGGTCGACCTGGCCGGGACCGATCGCAGCCTGCAGGAAGGCCTTGACCGCCTTGGCCGTTTCGGGGTCCGCATATTTGGAGCAGACGATCTCGTAGGTGGCCAACACGATCGGGTACACGTCGGGCTGGGCGGGGTTGTAGAACGACGAGATGTCGAGCACCAGGTCGTTGCCGCTGCCGATGATCTTGGCGCCGGTGATGGTCTTGCCGACGGTGTCGGTGCCGATGCGCACCGGCCGCAGCGACCTGCGGCTCGCCGGGGTCTTGATCTCGGCGGCGTAAAGCCCTTGCTGCAGAGCGAAAGACAGCTCGTTGTAACTGATCGCGCCCTCGGTGGACTTCACCAGCGCCGCGGTGCCGTTGTTGCCCGCTGCGCCGGTGCCGACGCCGCCGTTGAACGCCTTGCCCGCCCCCTTGTTCCAGGCCCCGCCGGAGGCGGCCTGGAGGTAGGACTGGAAGTTGTCCGTCGTCCCCGACGCGTCGCTGCGGTAGACGACCCGGATGTCTTCGGCCGGCATGGACGCGTTGAGCGCGGTGAGGGCCGGGTCGTCCCAGCGGGTGATGGTGCCGTCGAAGATCTTGGCGATCGTCGACGCGTCGAGCACCAACGAGTCGACCGAGCCGAGGTTGTAGGTGATGGCAAGCGGCCCGAATACCACCGGCAGGTTCCAGGCGTCGGCGCCGCCGCAGCGTTGCTTGGCCGCGGCGTATTGGTTTCCGGCCAGCGGCGTGTCCGACCCGCCGAAATCCGTTTTGCCGGCGAGGAAGTCGCTGATCCCCGCGCCCGATCCGTTAGCGGTGTAATTGAGGGTCTGGCCGGCGCACACCTTGCCGTATGCCGCGACGAACTTCGTCATGGCGTTGGCCTGTGCGGTCGAGCCGCTGGCCGTCAGGGCCTGCTTGCCGCCGCAGTCCACCTTGGCGCCGGCGGCATACGCCAGGGTGGGGTGGGGGTCGGTGCTGCATGCCGAGACCGCGACGGTCGCCGCGGCGAGCAGGCCGATGGCGATCGCCGGTGGGGTGCGCTTCACGTTGCTTGGCTCCTGGGGACTGCGGGTTCGCGCAGACGGTGTACGTGCCACCCGGCGGCGACGGCGAGCGCTGGGGCGCTGGCCCCGTTTCGACACACGTCGAGACTTACCGCGACCGCGCCTGCCAAGCAAACAAACATCGGGTGAATTGACATGGACGCCGGCGTGCGTGCCGGGCCGACGAATCGCGCCGGCGGCGATTCGCTATCCAGCGGCCTCCCACCGGCTATGTTGCGGCAACCTACCTGATAGCTCGCATATTGCTCTTCTGGCGCGCGAACGCAAAGAGTTCGCTACCATCCGTCTCGTGCCGCCCAAGCGGGCGCACCGGTCGATCCCGATGGAGGCTGAAGATGACCCACCACACGGCGCCGCAACAACAGCCCACCCCGCCAACGCCTCCGCCTGCCGCTACAGCGACGGCGCCACCCGAGACTCCGCCGAAAAAGCCCAGGCGACGCCTCTTCATCGGGCTCGCTGCCCTGCTCGGCTTCGTAGTGGTCTATTCGCTGACGCTGTTCGGCTTCCACCTGCTGGCCCGGTCGGGGGAGCCGCTCAAGCCGCCGGACTTGAACGCGACGAGCGACACCATCGTGTTGGTCCGGCTCGAGAAGCTGGACACCGTCGCCAATCGCCTGACGGTGAAAGTGCTTGTCATTCCGGAAGACTCGATGTTCGACAAACGCCTTGACGTGCTGAAGACCGACACCGCGGTCCGCATGGATCCGCCCAACGACCTGGGTGACCTGCAAT
>NZ_LZJX01000124.1:0-15515 GCF_001667595.1 Mycobacterium sp. E2989
GGTGCCCGGCCCGATCGCCGGCCGCGGCAGCGGGCAGTGCGGCGCCGACCCCATCCCCGTCCACGTCACCGCGGTCGTCACCTGCTCACCCGGGGTGAAGGTCTTGATCAGCGTCTCGTTGGACGGCGCGCAGTCCAGGTTCGACCACAGCCGCTTGTTGTCCAGCGAGTACACGTAGGCGGCCAGCACCGCGGCCCCCACGTCCCGCTTGCACGACACAAGGCCGATGTTGGTGACGACCATGGTGAACTTCGGCTGATCCCCGATGAAGTACTGCGGCGCATTGGTCAGGCCCTTGACGGCCAGCGTCGCATCGGGGCAGTCGTCGCCCTCCTTGAGCACCGGTGGCGGCTGCACCGCGGCGGTCGGGGTGGGCATCTCGGGGTTCTGCCCCTGTTGCGGCGCCACCGCGGTGGGCTGCTCGCCGGGCGCGGCCGGCGGCGGCGCCTGCGGCGCGGGCGAACCGGGCTTGCCCTGAGCGGAATTGGACTTGTCGGCACTGGCGGGCTTGGCGCCCCCGGTGTGCCCCATGAAGGCGATGACCGCGGCGACCGCGATCCCGACGACGACGACCGCGACGCCCACGGCCAGGCCACGGCGCCGCCAATAGATCTCGGTGGGTAGCGGGCCACGCGGTTCCAGATCCAGCACGTTTGCAGCGTAGGTCCAGGTCACGCCGAGTTGCCTGACCCGCCCCGGCGTGTCGCGGGGTTTGCTGGCTGACCGCCGTGTTAGTGCCGGCCGCTATTCGGCCCCTATTCGCCCGCTATTCGCCAATGTCACCGACGTGATCGACCAGCGCCGCCCGCCCGTCCGCGAGGTGATAGGTCGCGCCCGCCAGCGCCAAGGTGCCCGCGGACACCCGCTCGGCGATGGTGGACGAACGCGACATGAGCTGGGCGATCGTTTCGCGCACGTGCCGTTCCTCGAACTCGTCGACGCGGCTGAGGCCGTCGCGGCGGCCCATCAGGATCGACGGCGCGACCCGCTCGACCACGTCGCGCACGAAGCCACCCGGGATCGCGCCGTCGTTGATGGCGGCGAGGGCGGCCTTGACGGCACCGCAACTGTCATGGCCCAGGACGACGATCAGCGGCACGTCGAGGACCGCCACCGCGAACTCGATGGAGCCCAGCACCGCCGAGTCGATGGCCTGCCCGGCGGTGCGCACCACGAACATGTCGCCCAGACCCTGGTCGAAAATGAGCTCGGCCGCCACCCGGCTGTCGGCGCAGCCGAACACGACCGCGGTGGGCTTTTGACCGCCGGCCAGGCTGGCCCTATGTTCCACACTCTGGCTGGGATGCTGGGGCTTCCCGGCGACGAATCGCTCGTTACCCTCTTTGAGTGCTTTCCACGCGGTTACCGGACTGGTGTTAGGCATGGCTGACATCATGCCGCATCCGCCGGTTAACGGGCGGCCAAATATTTCGGCCGATGAGTTACTCGAGTGGTACGAACGGTCCCGCCGCGACCTGCCCTGGCGCGAACCCGACGTCAGCGCCTGGCAGATCCTGGTCAGCGAGTTCATGCTGCAGCAGACGCCGGTCTCGCGGGTGTTGCCGATCTGGTCGGACTGGGTGCGGCGCTGGCCCACCCCGTCGGCGACCGCGGCCGCCAGCGCCGCCGATGTGCTGCGCGCGTGGGGCAAGCTCGGTTATCCCCGACGGGCCAAGCGCCTGCACGAATGCGCGACCGTCATCGCGCGCGACCACGACGACGTGGTGCCCGACGACGTCGACACCCTGCTGACGCTGCCCGGCGTCGGCAGCTACACCGCGCGCGCTATCGCCTGTTTCGCCTACCGGCAACCGGTTCCGGTGGTCGACACCAACGTGCGCCGGGTGGTGGCGCGCGCCGTGCGGGGGCTGGCGGACGGCGGTTCGGCGTCGGCGGTGCGGGACATGGCCGAGGTCTCCGCGCTGCTGCCGAAAAATGGCACCGCCCCGACGTTTTCGGTTGCCCTGATGGAGCTCGGTGCCACGGTGTGCACGGCGCGATCCCCGCGCTGCGGGTTGTGTCCGCTCACCCGGTGCGCGTGGCGGGACACCGGCTACGCCCCCGCGCAGGGTCCGGCGCGGCGGGTGCAGACCTACGCCGGAACCGATCGGCAGGTGCGCGGACGCCTGCTGGATGTGTTGCGCGGCAGCGATTCCCCGGTCACCCGGGCGGCGCTGGACGCGGCGTGGCTGACCGATACCGCCCAGCGCGACCGCGCCCTGTACTCGCTGCTGGCCGACGGCCTGGTCGCGCAGACGGCCGACGGCCGGTTCGCCCTTGCGGGCGAAGAGTAGTCGCTGGCGATCAAAGGTCGTTGCCGGCATAGGACTGGTTGAAGCTCTTGTTGGCCAGTGGAAAGTCGGGAACGATGGTGTCGGCCATCGCGACGGGCAGTGCCGGCCAGTTGAACCACGACGGGTCGACGATCTTCGCGCGAGTGATCCGATTGGCGGCGTCGATTTCGACGCGGTGGACGATGGTGCCGCGCCAACCCTCGACGATGCCGATGCCACTGCAGGGCCGAGGATGCGCCGGCACAGACAACGTGTATTCGGTTGGGCCGCGGTGTGATTCGATCAGGTGGCCGGCGAGCTCGGTGGAAGCCGCGAATTCGTCGCGGCGCGCGGTGTAGCGGGCCAGCACGTCGCCCGCGGTGGCGTCGATCTCGGTGACCGGCAGTGCGGCGGTGGGGTGTTCGAGTCGGGCGTCCGTGCGTATGCCGCTCGCGCGCGCGACATAGCCCAGGCACCCGAGCGCGTGAGCGTCTTCTCGATGCAGGACCGCGGTCCCTGCGAACCGGTCATACACCACGGTGTTGTGCAGGGTCAGTTCGGCGACCTCGGCGATGTCGGTGGCGATGCGTCGCAGCGCGTCGGCATCCGGGAGCGCCCGCAGCGCGACCCCGCCCGGCCGCACCGCGCCGCGCAGCAGCCGATGACCGGTGATCGCGTCGTTGAGCCGCAATAGTTGTTCGCGGATGCGTTGCGCGTGCGCGTGCGCGAGTCCGAATCCGACGTCGTTGGCCAGCGCGCCCAGATCGGCGGCGTGGTTGTAGAGCCGTTCCAGTTCGAGCAGCAACGCCCGCAGTCGGTGCACCTCGCCGGAAATCTCCATCCCGAGCGCGTCTTCGATGGCGAGGCAGTGGGCCAGCGCGTGCCCGACGGAGGTGTCACCGCTCACCCGCTCGGCCAAGTCGACCGCGCCGTCGGCCGGCCGACCCTCGAAAAGCTTTTCCATCCCGCGATGGACGAACCACAGCCTGGCCTTCAGGCGGATCACGGTTTCACCGGCGACGGAGAAGCGGAAGTGGCCGGGCTCGATCAACCCCGCGTGCACGGGGCCAACGGGGATCTCGTACACCCCGGGCCCCTCGACCGTGACGAACGGGAAGTGGCCGGTGCCATCAAGTTTGGGTGGGGGTGGCGCCGTGCGACGCATCGGATACCAGTCCTCGGGCCAGTGCGCATGCCGCACCAGGCGACGAGGTTTGGGATGGCCCAGGCACCGGATGCCGTACAGGTCCGCCATTTCGCGCTCGAAGCGGCTGGCCGTGAACGACAGGCCGGCCAGCGATAGCACCGTCGGATCGTCTTTCGGCACTGAGCATTCGAGCTCGACGCGGCGATCCGGCCAACCGGCAAGGAACAGATAGACGATCCGGTAGGCGGCGGAGTCGTCGTGGGCGGCCACCAGGGCCAGTCGAAATCCCTTGCCCAGCAGGTTTTCCGCCGCCTCCGCCAGCCGGTCCTGCGATAGCCGGTGGCGTTGCCATTCGGGCCTCATCGCGGTCCCCCGACGGCGCTCGCCGCAGCGGTGAACAGCTCGGTGAGCGGGCCGGCCGTCACGCCGAGCGCGAGCGATGCGGCGATGCCGACGACCAGGGCGGCCGACACCGTTCGCGGCACGGCGATTTGAGGTGCGCCGGCCGGGCCGCCCAGCAAGATGCGGCCTGCGTTGCGCGCCAGCGCGGCGAAGGCGATCGCAACCAGCAGCATGCCCGCGGCGAGCACCCAAATCAGCCGGGCATCGGCGAGTGACCGGACGATCGCCAGTTCGCTGGCGAACATCGCGAACGGCGGAAGGCCGAGGAGAACGATCACACCGACGGCGATCGACACGCCGATGAGCCGGGAGCGCCGCAACACGGCGGCGATGTCGGCGATCGCGGTCGAGTCGTGCGCCGCCTGCAGCGGACCGCTCGCCAGGAACAGGACCGTCTTGCCGATCCCGTGAGCCAGGACGTGCAGCAGCAGCGCGGTGATGGCCAGCGAGGTCCCGACCGCGGCGGCGATCGCGATCAAACCCATGTTCTCCATCGAGGAGTACGCGAGCATGCGCTTGAGATCCGGTGTCACGGTGAGCATCAGGGCCGCGACCACCAATGTCGCGAGCCCGATGACCAGCAGGCCCGAGCGCATGAAAGCGGGGCCGGTGGCGGCGCCGATGATCGGCTTGAGCCGAATCAGCACCGAGAGGGCCACGGAGAGCAGTACGCCGCTCATCAGCGCGGAAACCGGTGCCGGCGCCTGGCTGTGGGCGTCGGCAAGCCAGGTGTGGAACGGAAACAACCCGGCCTTGGCGCCGTAGCCGATGAGCAGCAGGCCGCCCGCCAGCCGGGCGATGCCGGGGTCGAGCGCGCCGGCGTGTGCGGCCAGGACGTCGAGGTTCAGCGCGGCGGAGGCCGGGGCGCCGGCATGCTCGGCGGCGTAGTAGAGCAGCACGGTGCCGAGGAAGGCGACGGCGATCCCGACCGAGCAGATCACGACATACTTCCAGGTCGCTTCGAGCGCCCTGCGGGTACGGCGGTGCCCGACCAGGAAGGCGGTGATGACCGTGGTCGCCTCGATCGCGATCCAGACGACGCCGATGTTGTTGGCGCACACCGCGACAACCATCGCCGCCAGGAAGCCGGCCGTGAGGGCCCCGTACACCCGTGCGCCGCGCGTGTCGGTGTGGCCGCGTGCGAGTTCGGCGTCGAGGTAGCCGATGCTGGCCCAAGTGGCCAGCGTGGCAACGATTCCGATGACGATCAGCATGGTGACGCTGAGCGCATCGAGTCTCAATAACCCGCTCAAGGCGAGCCGGGCGCCGGTTCCGACACGGACCGCAAGCGCCACACCACAGCCGAGTACCGTCACCGCCGCGAGCACGATCAGTGTCGCGGTCGCGCGGCGCCATCCGGCGATCAGGACGGCGACCGCGGCACCTATCGGGGTGAGGATCGCGGCGAGCAGTAAGGCGGTCATCAGTCGTGCAGCTCCTGTAATGCGTCCAAGTCGGCACCGCCGAAAGCCTGGGCCAACCTGCCGGTCAGGACGCCGATCACGATGACGGCGAACAACACGTCCAGCGAGGCGCCGAGTTCCACGATCAGCGGCACGCCCGCGGTGAGCAGAAACGCGGTGGCGGCAATCCCGTTGTCCAGCATGAGAAATCCCGCCGCCTGCGATACCGCGTGCCGCCGCGTGACCATGACGAGCAGCGCGATCAGCACGACCGCGGTCGCGGTGGGCACCGCGGAAGTGGTCGCGGCGGGCTGCAGACTCACCAGCGGCCCGGTGGCGGCGAACGCGGCGAGCGTCAGCGCGGCCGTGATGAGCAGTGACGTTGCGGTGTTGATCACCGGGGTGGCCTCCCGGCGCGACCGCGACCCGGCGCCGCCCGCGCGGGCCAGCAGCCGCGGCAGCACCGCAACCCGCAAGGCCAGCACGGCGACTCCGACTCCGATCAACGCACCGTCACCGTCGTACGCCCCGCGCAGCAGCGGGATGGCCGCCAACGCAACCCCCTGCCATGCCAGCAACCGGATGATGGCGGTGAGGTCGCGCCGCCACACGATCAGCACGGCGGCCAACAGCAGCCCGCCGGCGGCGAGGTCGACCAGTACCGAAAACGTGCTGTACGTCATGTCGCCACCACAAAGAAGTTGGCCGCGACGACCGCGAGCAACGCCAACAAAAACGATCCGGCCAGCAACTCGGGCACTCGGAACAGGCGCAGCTTGGCGACGAACACCTCGACGGTGGCCAGCGACACCGCGAGCACCGCGACCTTGGCCGCCACCGCTGCGAGTCCGATCACGATGCCGACGCCACCGGGCCGCTCCCCCGCAATACCCCACGGCGCGAACAGGTTTGCCAGCAGCGCCAGGAGCACGGTGAGCCGCATCCCGGCCGCCCACTCGACCAGGGCCAGCTTCGGGCCGGCGTATTCGAGAACCATCGCCTCGTGAACCATCGTCAGCTCGAGATGGGTGGCCGGGTTGTCCACCGGCAGTCGCCCGGTCTCGGCGACGATCACGATCACCAGCGCCGCGAACGCCAGCACCGCGGCCAGCGAAACCACCTGCCCGGGGTGGGTGACCGTATGCGCCACCAGCGCACCGAGATTGGCCGAGCCCACCGGCATGGACAGGGCGAAGACCGCCAGCAGGATGGTGGGTTCGACGAGTGCGGCGATGGTGATCTCGCGGCTGGCGCCCATGCCGCCGAACGAGGTGCCGGTGTCGATGCCGGCCAGGGCCAGGGCGACGGTGCCCACGAACAGCAGGCCGACCACGGCGAACAGGTCGGCGCTGGCGTCCAGTGGCGATCCGGTTGCGACCAGCGGCGCGATCGCGGCGATCAGCAATGTCGATCCCGCGATCACCGCGGGTGCGGCCGCGAACACCACCGTCGTCCCGATCGGGGTGATCTGTTGCTTGCCAAGCTGTTTGACGATGTCGCGCCAAGGCTGCAGGATTCCGGCGCCGGCGCGGCCCTCCCAACGGGCGCGCACCTGCCGGGTCAGGCCGACCACCAGCGGCGCTCCGGCCATCACGCCGGCGACCTGGACCGCGGCCGCGACGTAGGACAAGCCGTTCATCGTGCCACCACCAGCACGACGAGCACTCCGAGCGCGCCGTAGGCCAGGTACAGGTGCACGCTGCCGGTGTGGGCGCGCCGCACGATATCCGCCGCGGCGGCGACCGCCCGGATCACCGGGGTGTAGCAGCGTTCCTCGATGGCGTCGGTGATGCTGCTGCGGTAGGTGATCTTTTCGGCCAGATACCGCGATTCGGCGGTGTGCGTGACTTCGATGTCGGTGTCGGGACGCAGGACGTCGTCGAACACCCGTTGCAGCGGCTCGGCGAATGACGTTGCGGTGTACTGCATTCGCGCGGTGAGCTCCTCCGCGCCACAAGCCCACAGCGGCAAGGCGGCGGGCGCAGGGCGTCGGCTTCGGCGCCAGAGTGTCAGCATCGCCGCGATCACCGTGGCCGTCACGACGCCGATGGCGATCACGCCGGGGGCGATCGACCCCGGCAGGCCGGGCAGCCGCACGACGGCCCCGAGGCTGGTGAATCCGATCGCCCGCGCGGCCGGTAGTGCGGCGACCGCCTGGCGCAGCGCGGGTGCCACAACCGCGGGCGCGACCGCCAACATCAGGCAGGCCGCTGCCGCGATTGCCATGGCGACCACCATGGTGCCGGGCGCCTCCCGGGCGTCGGCGGCCCGCTTTGAACGAGGCCGCGCCAAAAACCCGATCCCGAACGCCTTGACCATTGCCGCCACGCCCAGACCCGCGGTGAGCGCGACGGCACCCACCGCCAGCGGCGTGGTCAACGCCAAGACGGCCGAATGTCCTCGGGCCGTGTGGATCAGCGACTGCACCAGCAGCCACTCGCTGACGAATCCCGCGCCGAGAGGCAGCCCGGACGCCCCGAGCGCGGCGACCGCGAACAGCGTCGTCGTCGCCGGCATCCGGCGGGCCAGGCCGCCCAGCCGGTCGAGATCGCGCAGCCCGGTCGCGGCCAACACCGATCCCGCGGCGAGGAAGCCTAGGCATTTGAATGCCGCGTGCGCGACGAGGTGCAGCATGGCGGCGGCGGCGGCGATCGTGGCCGGGCCACTCGCGCCCGTGGCCGCGAAGAGGGTGGCGGCCCCAAGGGCCAGCGCGATCAGCCCGAGGTTCTCGGTCGTCGAATAGGCAAGCAGCCGTTTGAGATCCGTGGCCACCGAGGCCTGCACCACGCCATAGAGCGCCGACACCCCGCCGACGACCATCAGGGTCAGCCCCCACCAGCGTGGTCCCGGCCCGAGCAGCTGCAAATCGAAGCGGCAAATGCCATAGACCCCGAGGTTGATCATCGCCGCGCTCATCAGCGCCGACACCGGGCTAGGCGCCTCCGGATGGGCTCGCGGCAACCACGCGTGCAACGGCACCAAGCCGGGCTTGGAGCCGAATCCCGCCAGCGTCAACAGAAACACCGCGGTGCCCGCGCCTTGCGGTATGCGGTGCAAGTCGGTGAACCGGTCGGCGCCGCCGGCCGCCGACAACACCATCAGGCCGACCAGGATCGCTACGAAGCCCAACTGGGTCATCACCGCGTACACCAACGCGGCGGAGCGAACCTGCGGGCGGGTGTGGTGCGCCAGCACCAGAACCAGCGACGCGACCGCCATCAACTCCCACGCCAGCAGGAAGGTGGTGACTGACGCCGCCGCGGGCACCAGCAACATCGCCCCGACGAACGCGGGCAACACCGCGAGCGTGACCGGTCCCAGGCGCTCGCGCCGGGCATAGCCGATCGTGTAGAGCCCGACCACGACCGCGACCGCCCCCGTGAGCGCCATGAAGAACCCGCCCAGCGGATCGAGGCCCAACTGGACGCCCGCCAGCGGCAGCAACCAACCGATGCGCACGGCGCGCGCCGAACCGAACATCCCCGCGGCGCCCGCCCAGACCCCACAAACGCCCAGCAGCGAGGTCAGCAGGCCCGCCCAGATGGGGCCGGATCCGTTGCCGCCCAAGATTTTTGGTTCGGGCACCGCTCGGGTCGCCAGCGCCGCGGTCACTTGCCGGTCACCGAACGCAGCGCCGCGACGATCTGGCCCGGTGTCGGCGGGCACCCCGGGATCTCCACGTCCACACCCACCATCTCGCCGACGGCGCCGGCCACCCCGTAGCCGTCGCCGAAGACCCCGCGGTTGACGGCGCAGTCGCCACAGGCGATCACCCGACGCGGCCGCGGCGTGGCCTCGAGCGTGGCGCGCAACGGGCCGGCCATGTTGTGCGTGACGACGCCGGTCACCAGGAGCGCATCCGCATGTCGCGGGGAGGCCACCAGGCGGGAACCGAACCGCTCGGCGTCATAGACCGGCCCGAACGCGCCCGCGATCTCCACCTCGCACCCATTGCACGATCCCGCGTCAACGTGCCGGATCTGAAGTGAGCCACGTACCCCGGCGGGCGGCTCGGTCACCGGTTCCGGCGCGGGTGGCGCGGGTTCGGCGATCCGGCCGACGCGCAGGGCCTTGCTGATCCAGCCCACGGCGCTACCCCGCACCGCCGGCGCGCAGGCCTTCCAGCATCGCCACGCGATCGCTGAGCACCCCGGTGAGAACCTTGCGCGCCACCATCAGCAGTTCGGCGATATCCGGGGAGGCGATCGAGTAGATCATCGTGTTGCCGTCCCGCAACGCGTCCACGACACCGGCTCGGCGCAGGACACCGAGCTGCTGCGAAAGGTTCGACGCCTCGAGCCCCACCTCGGGCAACAACTCGGCGACCGACTTCTCGCCCGTCACGAGCAACTCCAGAATCCTGATCCGTGCGGGGTGCCCCAGCGTCTTGAAGAACTCCGCCTTGAGCTGGTACAGCGGCTCCGCCACGATAGGTCTCCTGAAGGCTACAAAGTTTCTATGCTTTAGCAATTGAAGAATTTATCATATGTTTCACCGGGCTTCAGCCGGGCCGGTCCGACCCGGTTCAGTCGGCGGCGGGCAGCGTCGCCAAGAATGACTCGACCGCCCGGCGGTACACCGCAGGCGCGTCGTCGTGAATCAAATGACCGGCGTCCGGCACGTGCAAATAGGTTGTGGCGGAGTTGATTTCGGCCATTTGTCGCATCTGCCCCGGCGGGGTCACGGAGTTGCCGGCCTCGATGAGCAACGCGGGCACGCGCACCGCCCGCCACTGCTCCCAGTAGTCACGGGTGCCCCATTCGGCGGCGATCTCGATCCAGCGCGCGGTGTCACCGTGCAGGCGCCAACCGGTAGGGGTGCGGTCGAACGCCTCCAGAAAATACTGCCCCGCGACGGGCCCGAACTCGTCGAATACCCGCTGCGCGGAATCGAATTCGACCGGAAGCGCGTGCAGCCACGGCTCCCATGGGCCGGTGGTGCGGCCGCGGAAGTCCGGGGCCATGTCCTCGACCACCAGCGCCGAAACCAGCTCCGGACGATGGGCGGCCAGACACCACGCGTGCAGGCCGCCCATCGAGTGTCCGATCAGCGCGGCCGGCGTTCGCAGCGTTTCCACCGCCTCGGCGAGGTCGGCGACGAACCGCTCGGTGCTGATCGGGTGCGGGTCGTCGACCCCGCGGCCCCGATGCCACAACGCGTCGTAGGTGTACACCCTGCCCAGCGCGGCCAGCCAGGGCAGCTGCCGCGACCAGGTGCTGCCCCGCCCCATCAGGCCGTGCACCAGCACCAACGGCTCGCCTTGCCCCCCGCGGCAAGTCAGCAGATCACCGGGCATGTCACCATCCTGCGTGCCCCGCCCTGCAGTCGGACAGGACGGGCGAAGGGGTAGCCTAGCGGCATGTCGCCAGTGGTGAAGATCAACGCAATCGAAGTACCCGCCGACGCCGGGCCGGAGCTGGAAAAGCGGTTCGCGCACCGGGCGCACGCGGTCGACAACCAGCCGGGCTTCCTCGGGTTTCAGCTGCTGCGCCCGATCAAGGGCGAGGACCGCTACTTCGTCGTGACGCAGTGGGAATCCGAAGAGGCGTTTCAGGCGTGGGCGCAGGGGCCCGCCATCGCGGCGCACGCCGGCGAGCGGGCCAACCCGGTGGCGACCGGGGCCACGCTGTTGGAATTCGAGGTTGTGATGGACGTTGCCGGCAACAAGCAGGCTGGCTAGCGGGTTCTCGGCCCGACGCCGCGTGGTGGCGTTGAGCGCCGCCACCGCACTGGTAGTCACGTTCGCGCCCGGTTGCACCTCGTCCCCGTCACCGCAGGCGAACGCCGCGAATCCGGGCCGGCAGATCGACGTCCGGACGCCGCCGGGCATCCGGGCGCAGCAGACGCTGGACATGCTGAACTCGGACTGGCCCATCGGCCCGGTCGGCGTCGGCACGCTGGCCGCGCCCGACATGGTCAAGCCGGTGGAGAACACCATGGAGGCGCTGTGGTGGGACCGCCCGTTCACCCTCGACGGCGTCGATCTGGGCGCCAACGTGGCCACGTTGCACCTGACGTCGTCCTACGGTGCGCGACAAGACATCCGGATCCACACCGACGACGGCGGGTGGGTGGATCGGTTCGAGCTGGAGACCCAGGCGCCGAAGATCAACTCGTGGCGCGACATCGATGCGGTGTTGAGCAAGACGGGCGCCCGCTATTCCTATCAGGTGGCCAGGGTCGACGACGGGCGTTGCAACCCGGTTGCGGGCACCAACACCGGTGAATCCCTGCCGCTGGCATCGATTTTCAAGCTCTACGTACTGCACGCCCTGGCGGGCGCCATCAGGGATGGGACGGTCTCCTGGGACGATCAGCTGACCGTCACCGACAAGAGCCGCGCGGTGGGCTCGTCCGGTCTGGCGCTGCCCGCCGGAGCCCAGGTCTCGGTCCGGACGGCCGCCGAGAAGATGATCGCGACCAGTGACAACATGGCGACCGACCTGCTGATCGGAAAGCTCGGCACCCACGCCATCGAGCAGGCGCTCGCCACGGCGGGCCACCACGACCCGGCCAGCATGACGCCGTTCCCCACGATGTACGAGCTGTTCTCGATCGGCTGGGGCAAGCCGGACCTGCGCACCCAATGGCAGCACGGGTCACCGCAAACGCGCGCCCAGCTGTTGGCGCAGGCGAATTCGACTCCGTACGAGCCGGATCCGACTCGCGCCCACACCCCGGCGTCGTCCTATGGCGCGGAGTGGTACGGCAACGCCGAGGACATCTGCCGCATTCACACGGCGCTGCAGGCCGACGCCGTCGGCAAGGCCGCACCGGTCAAGCAGATCCTGTCCGCGGTGTCGGGTATCGCGCTGGACCGCAACGTCTGGCCGTACATCGGCGCGAAAGCCGGTGGCCTGCCGGGTGATCTGACCTTCAGCTGGTACGCCGTCGACAAGACGCAGCAGCCGTACCTGGTCAGCTTCCAGCTCAACTGGCCCCGCGATCACGGGCCTAACGTGACCGGTTGGATGCTGCAGATCGCCAAGCAGGCATTCGCGTTGATCGCACCGCGCTGATCGTCACCGCTAGCCAGCTTGGGATACGGGCGACAACGATCCCACGACAGCGACGAGTGCGTCTGCACCTTCCCAATTCAGCAGATGGCCGGCGTCCGGCACCGTGACGAGCCGTGCGCCGGGTATCCCGGCGGCGAGCCGTCGCGAATGAATCGGCGGGGTGCTGCGATCGGCTGAACCGACCATGACGACCGTCGGAATCGAAATCTCCCCCAGCCGGGGGTAACGGTCCTCACGCCCGAACGCACGCAGGATCGGCGTGAGGGGCCCATGCTCGCGCATGTGTCTGTCGAAGAACTCGATGAACACCGAAATCATTGCCGGAGAAGGGTTTTTGCCGCACTGGGCCGCGCCGAAAAGCGCACCGCCGACCCGCGTTCGCACCAGCCAGCCCATGAGCCCCGACTCCATCAGCGGGATCTGCAGCCTGTTCTGCGGCGCGCCGTCGTGAATCCGACCCGCCCAGGTCGCGAACAACACCAACCCCCGCAGACGGCCTGCGACGTCCTCGTGGTCGAGCACCGCGCGGACCGCGATGAAGCCGCCCATGGAGTGGGCCACCAGCACGCCGTCCTCGATGCCGAAGTACCGCAGGACCGCCGCGTAGTCTTCGGCCATGGGCGCGGACCCAACGCCCGCCGAACCGAGCGTCGAGCTACCGTGTCCCCGTTGATCGAACGCGATGAGGCGGTAGCCCCGAGCCGCCAACTGATCCCAGACGATGTTCCACTCACCAAGCGTGCCGCCGTAGCCGTGCGCGAAAACGACCGCGGGACCCTCGCCGGCGGTGATGGCGCGCAGCACGGTCCCGTCGGCACGGCCGATGAAGTGTTGCTCGCCGTGCTGTTCGGTAGCGAGGCGCTCACGAGGATAGGGATCGGGATTGTTCTCGATTCCCGCGACGACCGACAGGGCGGCATAGCGGGCGGCTAGGGCGAGTACCCCGAACAGCGTTGCGACGCCGGCCGGCTTCGTCAGGGCGCGTGGGATCATAGGGCCCTCTCCTCGCTTACAACCCGGAGACTGTCCCCGGAACTATACGGAGGTGGTCGCTTTCAGCGCCCTATTCGGCCACGGGCAGAGCGGGTTAGTTGTTCGTCGGCCACAGAGTCGGGCGATGCGGTCGAGGACATGGGCCCATCATCGCAGGGGGGTACGACAAGTTTCGAAAGCCCGATCCGCTCACAGCCGCAGCGTCCAGCGGCCGTCGCGCAGGTGCATGACGGTATGACTGACGGGCGCAACGTCGATGCGCCAGAACGATTTCGGCGGGGCCGCCAAGGCGAGCAGGATCGCCGCCCGGATGACCGCGGGATGCGTCACCGCCACGGTCGGCTGGCTCACCGACTTCAGCCATCCCGCCACCCGTTCGATCAGATCGACGATCGACTCACCGCCGTGCGGCGCCCCGTCGGGATCCGTCAGCCACGCCTCGAGGTCCCGCGGGTCGATCGCCTCCCACGCTTGCCCGCACCATGCCCCGCAATCGATGTCGGCCAGCCGGGGCTCGACGCCGGCGGCCAACCCCAGCAGCTCTGCGGTTTCGCATGCGCGCCGCTCGGGCGCGGCGAGGTGCTTCTTGGGTTTGAGGCCAGCCTTTTTCACCTGCCCACGTCCGACGTCGCTGAGCGGTTCGTCGAGCGGAAATCGACCGGCAGCCATGGCGTCGGTCATCGCGTGCGACACCATCGTCAGCCGCACGACACCGGTCACGCGTTGATGCTCGGCGCGCGCTCCCCGAGAACCCGGCCGGCGAGCGCCCCGAACAGCACGCCGATGCTCGCCCACAGCACCACCTGCGTCGCCAGCGACACCAGCCTGAATTCGTAGAGGACGTCGGCGGGGAAGCCCGGATAGACGATCGCGCCCGACGCGTCGCGCAGCGGGCCGGGTGTCTCGTCCACGCCCGGCAGCGCCACCATCACCACCGCAACCGCCGCGACATAGGCGCCGGCGGCGAGCAGCCGCCCGTTCCACGCCCCGAACCGAGCGGTCAGTGACCGCGCCAGCCAGACCGCGGCGATGGCGAGGGCCACCGACGCCAGCACCATCACCAGATACCAGGCGGTGCGCGCCCCGATCGTGTCCGCCTGGCCCACCGCCGGCGGGTTCGGCGGATACTTCACGAACGGCACCAGGTACACGGCGACGAACGCGGCCGCCGCAAGCAGCAGCGAAAGCGCCCGCGCCCCAACGGTTGTCACGCGCGCCGCAACCACACAGAACAGCACGGCGAACAGCGCGCCCATCGCCACACCGAAGATCAGCACCCCGAAGCCCAGGCCGGCGTTGGACTGCACCCCGCGGCTGAACAACTCGGCGCCGTGCTCGTGCACGCCGTGAGCGTTCTCGGCGTCGGTTCGGCCGTCCTCGAAAGCGATCGCGCGACCGATCGCCGGCTCGGCGCACAGGCGGGCGAAGGCGAACGCCAACACCGCCCCGAACGCACCGGCCAGCAGGCCGCGTCCGATCAGACGCTTCTCCACGCGATCAGTGGCAGGGGAAGCCGAGCAGGTGCCGCGCGTCGTGCACGAACTCGTGCACGTGCGAGTCGGCGCCGAACAGCGACACCGCGCCCTGATCCACGCCGACGAAGTACAGCGCCAACAGGGCGAGGAAGGCGGTTGCCGCCAACCAGACCGCGGCGCTGGCCGCCGACAGGTCAACTTGGGCACGGGCGCCGGGCAGCTGAGGATTGGACACATCGACTCCTTCCGGGGATAACCGCGTCCCCGCTGGTGATGACGGGCGATGGGTCTGACTATCTACAGTGGCGCGACCGTTCTGGACTTTCACCAGATTCCGTTGCCCGTCAGGACGAACGTCAGTCTAAACCGCCGCTCACTGCTGTGGGGGCGGGGAGCCGTAACCCAGTTGGCCGGCCGTGTATTTGGCGGCCTCGGTGACCGGGGTGGCCTGAACCGCCGTGCCGTAGGCGCAGATCTCGGTCCACACGTCACCGATTTCGGTGGTGTCGAATCGCATGGCGACGATCGCGTTGCCGCCGCGATTGCGCGCCTCGACGATCAGCCGGCCCATCGCCTCGTTGCGGCTCTCGGCCAGGTTCTTGGTCATGCCGGCCAGCTCGCCGCCGAACATGGCCTTGAAGCCGGCGCCCATCTGGGAGAACGCGTTGCGCGAGCGGACGGTCAGCCCGAACACTTCGCCGCAGACGCGCTGGATCTCCCACCCGGGGAGGTCGTTGGTGGTGACGATCAGCACGGCGGGCCTCCTGGTCACAGCGAAAACGGGCGGTTAGTCTCACGGGACT
>NZ_LZJX01000125.1:0-1514 GCF_001667595.1 Mycobacterium sp. E2989
CCCCCGAGCCCGCCTTGTCGGCGGCGGCGCACCGCGAGCAGGCCGCCTACCGGGCCATCGGGCGGCACCCCGAATGGGACTCCATCACCCGGCCGCGGATCCCGTCGGAACTCGTGGACGTCTACGACCGCAACCTCGATGCCCGACGACAACTGCAGTCGATGACCCCCGCGAAAAACGCGCTGCCCCCGTGGCGGATCGACCCGCCGATCGCCGCCGACGAGCTGATGAGCGACTACCACGCGGCGGAAGCGGAGACCGGTGTTGGCTGGAACTACCTGGCCGCGATCAACCTCGTCGAGACCCGATTCGGCAGCATCAACGGCGTGAGCACGGCCGGCGCGCAAGGGCCCATGCAGTTCCTGCCGTCGACGTTCGCCACCTACGGCCAGGGCGGCGACATCAATTCCCCGCGCGACAGCATCATGGCCGCGGGCCGATTCCTCGCCGCCAACGGCTTTGCCAATGACCGCGCGCACGCCATCTACGGGTACAACCACGCCCACGCCTACGTGCAGGCCGTCGACCAGTACGCCGCGCTGATCGGGAGCGATCCCGCCGCTTTCCCCACCTACTACCGGTGGGACGTCTACTACGTCACCACTGCCGGCGATGTGTTGTTGCCCGTCGGCTACGCCGCATCGTCACCGATCCCGGTCGAGGACTACCTGGCGACCCATCCGCAGTAGCCCACCCGGGTCACAGGTACTTCAGGGCGATGTCCTGCAGGTGCGATCGCACGTCTTGACCGGTGGCCCTCTCCAGCTTGATCCCGAGCTCACCGGCAAGGTTGACGAAGCCCATCAACAGCATGATCTCGCCGTCGGGCTCGTCGATCACGTTCTCGACGAGCCGGGTCCACGCGAATTCGTTGCCGCTGTCGGACGTCCAAGCCGTCATCACGTCGATGGCTCGGCGGACGTTCTCTCGCACATCCATTCCCGGAGCCTGCCACGACCGCGGGATCGCCGCCCGGCAACGGGCGCAACCGGCTACGGCGGCTGCGCCCGTCGGCGGCTCGATTCGGGCCGGCCCGTCAGTACAGCGGAACCCAGACTCCCATGTACCAGAAGCCCCAACCGCCGAACTGCCAGTTGAAAACCGGTATGGCGGTGTAGGTCTCGTACTGGAACGGCCCGAAATCGGCCTGTGCGAGAACGACGTCACGCTGCGGCCCGGACCACGGGCGGTTCCAGCCGCCGGGAGGCGGCGGGCCGTCCCAGCCCCCCGGAGGCGGTGCGCCCACCCAGTGTGGCGGCGGGTGGCCGGGAGCCGGACCGTCGTTCCAGCCGTGGCCTCGCGGCGGCGGCGGTGGGGGCGCCCCGTGGTCGACGACGCTGAAGCCCGCCCGCGCATCGCCGGGCCCGCCTATTTGGGCGTTCCCACTGACGTACGTCCCGCGCGGAATGTAGGGCGGGTGCGCAGGCTGCGTGCTCGGTGGGTTGAGCGCTTGCCGGCTCTGCGGCGGCGGGTTTTGCCCGTTCGCCGGCGCGTCGGTCTGTCCGCCCGGCGGG
>NZ_LZJX01000126.1:0-131235 GCF_001667595.1 Mycobacterium sp. E2989
CTTGAAGGCGATCGCGGCGTCGAGGTGTTGACTCGTCGCGATGACGGCCAGCGGGTTCTCGATCTTGAACGTCTGCGACGGGGTGACGTGTTCGACCGGCTTGCCTTGCCGCTCAACGGCGATCGCCTCGTTCTCGTAGCTGATCAGCACGTCGCCACTGCCTTCCACGAAGACATCGGTGGCCAGCCGCCCCGAACTGGGCCGCAGCTTGACGTGTTCGTGAACCAGCTTGCTGATGAATTCGATGCCGGCTGCGGTATCCGTCCCGCCGCCGCTCTTGGCCGCGTACGGGGCAACCAGGTTCCATTTGGCCGAACCCGAGCTCAGCGGGCTGGGCGTGACCACCTCGATGCCGGGCCGCAGCAAGTCGTCCCAATCCCGAATATTCTTCGGATTCCCCTTGCGCACAACCAAAGTCACCACAGATCCGAACGGAATGCCTTTCCTGGCGTCTTTGTCCCAATCCGCGGAAACCTTGCCCGCCCTGACCAATCGGGTGATGTCAGGCTCGACCGAGAAGTTCACGACGTCGGCCGGTTTGCCTTCCACCACGCCGCGAGACTGGTCGGCCGAGGCGGCGTACGACGCGACCACCTGCACGCCCCTGCCCTCGGCCGAGCCGTTGAACGCGGAAATGATCTTGCTCCAACCGGGTTCGGGGACCGAGTAGGCGACCAGGGTGATCTTGGTGTTCGCGCCCGTCGGTCCGCCGCCGCCCACGGCATCGCTGGCACCCCCTCCACATGCGGTGACGAGCCCGATCAAACCGGCGAGGGCGGCGAGTCGCCGCCCGCGCCGGGCGCTGCTGGTGCTGCTGAACATTGATGGCCTTCCGGGGCGGAGCGTGATCCATGCGTCCCGTAGCTGCGGATGGGCGTCTCGACCGTCACCGGGGTGAAGTGATCCGGTCCGCGCGCGGGAGGGTCAGCAACGACAACAGCGCACGACCACCGAGCAAACATCCCGTGCGACGCGCATGGCCCGAAGCGTAACAATGCGCGGGTGGCTTCGCGGGTCGACAGGGGCGCCACGTGGCGGACGCGACCGCCATTAAGCCAGGCGACGTTTCGGGTGGCCGACGGCCCGTTTACCGACGCGTAACACCCACCCGGCGGCCGGACGGTTCAAAACGTGGACCCCGCCGGGCGTGCCTTCCAGCAACGCCAGCCCGCCGCAGCGTGCACGCGCAGCTCGGCGTGAACCCGAATTCGCAGGCAACACGATAAAGCCACAGCGTGAGGACGCCCCGGTGACCGCCGGACTCGCCGGGCGGGCCGGCCGAGCGCGCGGAGGCTCGACCGGCTGGCGGACGCGGGCGACGTCGCTCGGCGCGAACGCGGCGACGGCCGGGCCCCGATGGTTGCGGCGTCGTCCCTTGGGCGCGGACGCAAAAAAGTCACGATGATGGAAATGGACTTCAGACGTGCCAGCCGATCATGCGCGTTTGGTCCGACGGCTGTGGCGGCTGGTTCTGCGCGCGCCCCACCACCCTCACATCCGTTCGAGGGATTCGCGGACACTTTATTGGGCCGTGATTACCGGCGGGAGGCACCGCCCAACCGCCCGGCTCCAGGCGAAACGATCATGGCTCGGCGTCGCCCAGATCCCCTTGAAACCGGCGCATCGCGTCGATCAGCGCGCCGAGCACGCGATGCGCCGCGGCCAAATCGGTGTCGGGCAGCTCCTCGAGGGCAACATGGGTGTGTTCGCCGAGGGGACTGAAGAACGACCGGGCGGTGGCCAGACCGGATTCGCCGTGTCGCAAGACCACCTTTCGGCGGTCATCGGGGTGGGAATCCCGACGAATATGGCCGGAGTCGATCAGCCGATCCACCAGATAGGTGATGGCCGAACCGGACAGGCCCATCCGCTGGCTGAGGTCACCGGAGGTCATCGGACGTCCCGCGAGCTCCGCCACCGTGACGTACATCAGCGCGCGAAAGTCATTGGGCCGCAACCGGTGTGATGCCGCGAACTGCCGTCCGATCTGGTCTGATTCGGTTGATATCTCCCGCAGATCGGCGGTGATCAGCGACTCCAGCGCGTCGCGTCGGCGGCGCTGCTCATCAGCGTCCATAACGGTGTGCAGCATATCCCCGAACGCGGGGAAATTTCAGTTGGTTAATGGTTAATTACCTGAAACGCCTCCCCCGGCGGTCGCCCTAGGACTGGCGCAGCGCCATGCACTTCAGTAAGTTAATGTTTAAGTAACTGAAGGTGATGGGCGACCCGAGCGCGGACCGCGAGGCCGTTTTGCCGGTCCGAGCAGCGGGTATGACCGCGGTGTTTGGGCCGTCCTAACCTGGGAATGCCAGCCGTCCGGGAGGGAGCGCGTGGCCAAGATGGGTGCTTTGTCGTTGACAACCGCCAACGAGTCGCCGGCCCGCCCGGCGGAATGGGCCGGCACCGCCCCCTTCGAAGAGTGGCGTGCTGACGTGCGGCGGGGAGTTCTCGCCCACCTCGCCGACTTCCTCGAGCCGCGGCGATTCGAGCTGGGCGACACCCGCGTCGACGCCGCCGGCGAAATCTTGCTCGACTTCACCTCGGGCGGCAAGTGCCTGCGGTCGACCTTCGTGTACCTGGGATGGCTCTGCGGCGCCGCGCCCGGTGCCGCGGCGTTGCGCGCCGCCGCCAGTTTCGAGTTGCTGCACGTCTTTGCGCTGCTGCAAGACGACGTCATGGACGGTTCGGCCGAACGCCGGGGCCGCCCCGCGGCGCACCGGCAATTCGCCCAATGGCATCGCGAGCGCGGGCTATCCGGCTCGTCACGGCGGTTCGGCGAATCGGCCGCCATCCTGCTGGGCGACCTCTGCCTCATCTGGTCCGAGCAGATGCTGCGCGAGAGCGGCGTCGACGCCCGGGGTTTGCGCCGGGCGTGGCCCCGGTACGACACGATGCGCACCGAGTTGGCGGTGGGCCAGTTCGCCGACCTGACGAGCGACGTTCGGCACATGCCCACGCTGGAGGCCGTGCTGGATGTGGCGCGCCGAAAGTCGGGCAACTACACCGTGCGGCGGCCGCTGGAGATCGGCGCGACGATGTCCGATTGCGACGACCGGACGCTGACCCAGCTCGGCCGGTACGGCACCGCCGTCGGAGAGGCGTTCCAGCTGCGCGACGACGTGCTCGGCGTCTTCGGCTCGCCCTCGACCACCGGGAAGCCCTGTGCCGGAGATCTGTTGGAGCGCAAGGCAACCAGCGTCGTGGTGACCGCTCACCAGCTGGCCGATCCGCCGACCCGCGCCGAATTGACCGAACTGATGAACGGCCACATCCTTGGCGACGACGCGCTCGACCGATGGAAAGCGTTGATCGTCGCGACCGGGGCCCTGAACCTGATCGAGGAGATGATCAGCGACCGGGTCGCGGCCGCCCGCGAACACCTCGGCGACACCTCGATCGACGAGCCGGTCCGGGCCGCGCTGGACCACATGGCGACCGCCTGTACGGATCGTGCCGAATGAGCGCGATGAATTTGGGAGCATGGTAAAGATGCGGACCATCGAAGGACGCAGCGAGCACGTGGTGGTGGTCGGCGCCGGCCTGGCGGGACTGTCCGCCGCATTGCACCTGGCCGGCCGGGGCCGCACGGTCACCGTGGTCGAGCGCGAGCCCTGGCCCGGCGGGCGCGCCGGGCGGCTCGACATCGACGGCTACCGCATCGACACCGGGCCCACGGTCCTGACGATGCCGGACATCATCGACGACACTTTGGCGGCGGTGGGTCAAAGCTTGTCCGGCCGGTTGGAGCTGCTGCCGCTCGATCCGGCCTACCGGGCGGTGTTCGCCGACGGCAGCGCGCTCGACGTGCACACCGATCCGGAGCGGATGACGACCGCCATCGAAGAGTTCGCCGGCGTCGGTGAGGCAGCGGGCTACCGGCGGCTGCGCGAATGGCTCAAACGGTTGTACCGGATCGAGTTCGACGGGTTCATCGCCGCCAATTTCGATTCCCCGTTTTCGTTGCTCACACCGCAGTTGGCACGGCTGGTCGCGATCGGCGGTTTCCGCAAGTGGGATCGCGTGGTCAAGCGCCACCTCAGCGACGCCCGGCTGCAGCGGGTGTTCACCTTCCAGTCGCTGTACGCGGGCGTGGCGCCGCGAAACGCCCTGGCCGTCTACGCGGTCATCGCCTACATGGACACCGTCGCGGGGGTGTTCTTTCCGCGCGGCGGCGTCCGCGCGCTGCCCGATGCGTTGGCCGCGGCGGCGGCCGACGCCGGGGTCGAATTCCGCTACGGCGCCACGGTTACCGGGCTCGACCGCACCGCCGGGCGGGTGACGGCCGTGCGGACGGATCGCACGGATCCCATCGCCTGCGACGCGGTGGTCCTGACCACCGAGTTGCCGAAGACCTATGAACTGTTGGGACGCACACCGCGCCGACCCGTGCGGCTGCGGGCGGCACCGTCGGCGGTGGTTGCCCACCTGGGCTGCCGCCGCGCGGCGTCCGGGGCGGCGCACCATACGATCCTGTTCGGTGAATCCTGGGATCAGACCTTCACCGACATCATTCGCGATGGACGGCCGATGCGGGATCCGTCGCTGTTGGTCACCCGTCCCACGGCGAGCGACCCGACGCTCGCCCCGGACGGGCGCGACCTGCTTTACGTACTGGCCCCGGCGCCGAATCTGGATCGCGGCGCCATCGACTGGGGCGCTGTGGGCACCCCGTACGTCGACACCCTCATCGAGCATGTCTCCGCCCGGCTGCTGCCCGGGTTGGCCGACGACGCAACGGTTTTGGACGTCGTCACGCCGGCCGACTGGGCGCGCCAGGGCATGGCCGCGGGCAGCCCGTTCGCGCTGGCGCACACCTTCGGGCAGACGGGTCCATTCCGGCCGGCCAACATGGTCCGCGGCGTCGAGAACGCCGTGCTCGCCGGGTCGTCAACGGTGCCCGGCGTCGGCGTGCCCACCACGCTGATCTCGGGCCGGCTGGCCGCCGACCGCATCACCGGCCCCAATGCCGGCCGGGCCACGACGACGCACCACGACCTGAAAGCCGGGCTGACATGATCCGCAGCGAGTTGGACGCGGCCGGAATCGACGATCCGCGGCTGCGCGACGGGTACCGGCGCTGCCGGGAACTCAATGCCGCACACGGCCGCACCTTCTTTCTGGCCACCCGCCTGCTGGCGCCCGACCAACGACCGGCGGTGCACGCCCTCTACGGGTTCGCGCGGTACGCCGACGACATCCTCGACGACCTGAACCCGCAGCTGAGCACCGACGTTCGCGGCGCGCGCCTGCAGCAGCTGGCCGAGAAGTTCTTCGCCGGCGGAGACCATCTCGACGATCCCGTGCTCGCCGCGGTCACCCACACGGCCCGCCGGTATCGGATCGCGACCGAGTTGTTCGATGACTTCCTGGCGTCGATGCGGATGGACCTCACCATCACCGACTATCCCGACCGCGGTGCGCTCAACCTCTACATGCGCGGGTCCGCCGAAGCCATTGGGCTGCAGGTACTTCCGGTCCTCGGCACCGTCACGTCGGTCGAGGAGGCCGCGCCTTATGCCGCGGCGCTGGGCCGGGCGTTCCAGCTCACCAACTTCCTGCGCGATGTCGACGAAGACCTGCTGCGGCAGCGGGTCTACCTGCCGGCCGACGAACTCGCCGCCCACGGAGTCGATCGCGAGCTGCTGACCTGGTGCCATCAGCACCGCCGTACCGACCCACGGGTCCGCGAGGCGCTGGCGGCCCAGCACGAGATCGCCCGGGACACATACCGTTTCGCCGCGGAAGGCATCGCCACGCTCAGCCCGCGCTCACGGCCCTGCGTGGCGACCGCGGCGGCGCTGTACGCCGAAATCCTGGACCGCATCGAGGAAAGCGACTTCGCGGTGTTCGCCCACCGGGCCACGGTCGGCCGGGCCCGACGACTCCAGGTGGCCGGTGTGGGGCTGATACGGTCGTGGCGGGCGCGCAACAGTTCGCCCGGTGTTTCGGATGCCCCGGGGGCCGCATGACCGATCGCTGGCAATATCTGCTGGTTCTGGCGGCATGCCTGGCGATCACCGCGCCCCTGGAGATGTTCGGTCCCGGCGTCTACCGGCAGTGGCGGCGGCTCGCGAAGGCGGTCGCGCCGGTGACCGCGGTGTTCCTGCTCTGGGACGAGATCGCCATCGCCGCACACGTATGGACGTACGACGCCGCCTACATCACCGGCGTGAACATCCCGTTCCGGGTGCCGATCGAAGAGGTGCTGTTCTTCGTCGTCATCCCGATTTGCGCGCTGCTGACCTACAACGCCGTGAGCACCATCCTGGACCGGGTCCACCGCCGATGACCGGCCTGGGCTACACGGTGCCGGCCGTCGCGGCCGTATTGGCAGTCTGCGCATGGGAATTGGCGGTCCTGCGCACCGGCCTCTTCCGGCGACCGGCCTACTGGCTGTCGATGCTGATCATTCTCGGATTCCAGATTCCGGTCGATGGCTGGCTGACCAAGCTCAGCTCCCCGATCGTCCGCTACAACCCTCGCCAGATCACCGGCCTGCGCTTCCCGTTCGACATCCCGGTCGAGGACTTCTTGTTCGGCTTCGCGCTGGCCACCGCGGTGCTACTGCTCTGGGAACGCCAACGTGCGCGTCGGTGAAGCCCGGCCCACCCCCGGTGAATTGTCGGCCGCCTTCGACGCGGGGGCGACGGCATACGACCGGCTGGTGGGCTCCAGCCCCGGCTACCACGAACACCTGCTGCTGTCCGCGCGCCGCCTGCGAATCCCGGACCGCGGCAGGGGCTTACGGTTGCTCGACGCCGGGTGCGGCACCGGCGCGTCGACGGCGGCGCTGCTGGCCGTCGCCCCCGAGGCCGAGATCGTGGCCGTCGACGCGTCGCGGGGCATGCTCGATGCCGCGGCCGCGAAGGACTGGCCACCGTCGGTGCGGTTCGTGCACACCCCCGTCGAGCAGCTGGCGGAGCACGGCATCCGCGGGCCATTCGACGGCATCCTGGCCGCGTACCTGATCCGCAACCTCGCCGACCGGGACGGTCAATTGCGGAAGCTTCGGGCGCTGCTGCGGCCCGGCGCCACCCTGGCGGTGCACGAGTACTCGGTGCGCGATTCGCCGGTCGCCACCCGCATCTGGCACGCCGTGTGCTGGGGCATCATCATTCCCGCCGGGCGGTGGCGCACCGGGGACGCGACGTTGTACCGCTACCTGTGGCGCAGCGTGCTGCGGTTCGACGGCGCGGCGCGATTCCGCGAGCGCCTCGCCGATGCGGGCTTCACCGCGGTGCACAGCGAAACGATGCCCGGCTGGGAGGCCAACATCGTGCACACGTTCCTGGCGGACGCCCCGCTATGAACGTCACCGACCGCCGGCGCGAGACACGGTCGGCGCCAACCGGATTGCCCGACGCCGGCGCGCTGGCATCACGACCCCGGGTGGTCGTCGTGGGAGGCGGCATCGCGGGGCTGACCGCCGCCACCGGCCTGGCCGAACGCGGCGTCGCCGTCGAGGTGATCGAGCGGGAGGCCTACCTCGGCGGCCGGGTGGGCGGCTGGGCCGAGCACCAGGATGGCGCCACGCTGGCGATGAACCGCGGCTTCCACGCGTTCTTCCGCCAGTACTACAACCTGCGTGCCCTGCTCGGGCGCATCGATCCGCAGCTGCGGATGCTCACCGCCGTCGACGACTACCCCCTGATCGACGGCGCCGGCCGGCGCGACACCTTCCGGGGGCTGCCGCGCACCCCGCCGTGGAACGCGGTGGCCTTCGCCGCGCGCAGCCCCACCTTCCGGCTTCGCGACTTCCTGGCGATCGACGCCCGGGCTGCCGCGCCGCTGGCCGCGGTGTCGGTTCCGGACATCTACGATCGCCTCGACCACTTCGACGCGGCAACGTTCTTGAAGAGCATCCGATTCCCCGAGGCCGCAAGGCATCTGGCGTTCGAGGTGTTCTCGCGCAGCTTCTTCGCCGACCCGTCGAAGCTTTCGGCGGCCGAGTTGGCGACGATGTTCCACATTTACTTCCTGGGCTCCTCCGAGGGCCTGATCTTCGACGTGCCCACGTCGAACTACGACAGCGCCCTGTGGCAGCCGCTGCGGCGCTACCTCGAGGCTCGGGGCGTGCGCTTCCGGCTCGGGACCGGCGCCTCGCGCATCGACATCGAGACGGCGGGATCCTTCCGGGTGCAGACCGATTCGAGTGACGACGTGGAGGCCGACGCCGTGGTGCTGGCCACCGACGTGGCCGGCCTGCAGCGCGTCGTCGGTGCATCGACGGGGCTGGGCACCGATGACTGGCGCGCCCAGGTCGCGCAACTGCGCACGGCGCCGCCGTTCGCCGTGCATCGGTTGTGGCTCGATCGCCCGGTCGCGGACCGGCGACCGGCGTTCCTGGGCACGGCCGGTCACGAGCCGCTGGACAACATCAGCGTGCTCGAGCGTTACGAGCGCGAAGCCGCCGAGTGGGCGCGCGCGCACCGTGGATCGGTGGTCGAACTGCACTCCTACGCCCTCGATGCCGCGCCGTCGCGCGCGGCGGCGCTGCGCCAGCTGCACAAGGTGTACCCGGAAACCGCTGCGGCGCAGATCGTTTGCGAAAGGCTGCTGCACCGCAGCGATTGCCCGCTGTTCGCCCCCGGGTCCTATTCGGCCCGCCCCGCGGTGGTAACGCCGCAACCCGGGCTGTTGTTGGCCGGCGACGCCGTCCGCATCGACCTGCCGGTGGCGCTCATGGAGCGCGCCGCCACCACGGGTTGGTGCGCCGCCAACCATTTGCTGGGAGGATGGGGGCTGGCCGGGCACCCGTTGGTCACCGTACCCACCCGTGGCCGATCACCCCTGCTGCGATGGCTCGCCACCCGGGAAGGAGCCGCCCGACGATGAATATTCGCGAACAGCTACAGCAGCTGCGGCCCGCCGCGTGGCCCAAAGACTGGCCCCTGCAGGTGATCCCGCGCGCGCCGTGGGCCGAGCAACGCCCAACTTACCGGGAGGCGCAACCCGCGATCATCGAGGGGGCGCTGGAACGGGCCCGGCAACGGCCCACCGGAAACTGGTTCGCGTTCGCCGGCAGTGCCGACGTGCGGCCGGGGCGGCCGTTCGGCGCGCGGGTGGCCGGGGTCGAGATCGTCGCCTGGCGCGACGGCGACCACCGGCTCTGTGTGGGCCCCCGCAGTTGCCCGCACCTGGGGGCCGATCTGGCCACCGGGACAGTGCACGACGGCACCCTGATCTGCCGATGGCATGGGCTGGCCTTGGACGGCCACGGCCGCGAATTCGGTTGGAGCCCACTGCCAGGCCACGACGACGGGACCCTGGTCTGGGTGCGACTCGACAAAGCCGGCGGGGAGGCCCCGTTGCCGGAGCCCGTGATCCCGGCCCGGCCGGCCGGCGAGACGCTGGCCGCCGTTGCCCGCATGGCGGGGGTGTGCGAGCCCGACGACATCATCGCCAATCGGCTCGACCCGTGGCATGGCGCCTGGTTCCACCCGTACTCGTTCACGCGTCTCGAAGTGCTCACCACGCCAACCGAACACACCGATCGCTTCCTGGTGGCGGTGACGTTCCGGATGGGCCGCCTGGGCGTCCCCGTCATCGCGGAGTTCAGCTGCCCGGAGGCGCGCACCATCGTGATGCGCATCGTGGACGGCGAGGGAAGCGGAAGCACCGTCGAGACACATGCCACGCCAATGGGTTCGGGACCCGACGGACATCCCCGGACCGCCGTCCTGGAGGCGACCATCGCCCATTCGGACCGCCCCGGCTTCCGGCGTGCGTCACGCGTCGCCCCGCTGATCACGCCGCTGATGCGCCTCGCCGCAAGCAGACTGTGGCGCGACGATCTCGCGTATGCCGAACGCCGCTATCAGGTCCGCGCGGGGCTCGCCTGACCTGACTCCGTCGGCGGGCGCACCGCATCGGGCTGCGGCGCCCGGGACTTGCGGCGCCACATCGCCCACGTGCCCACCGACAGCACAATGGCCGACAGAACCAAGGCCGGCCACAGGGCGATCTGCGCGAGCCACAAATCCCGCTGTAGGCGCACGACTTTGCGCCGGCCGCGCCAGACGCGCTGGGGCATCTCTTTCACAGTCATCGCAGGCCACATACCCCACCATGGGCCGATTAAACGGGTTTGACAGCCGCCGCTGGGGGCTAGTCACCAGCATGAGCACTGAGTCGAGCGTTTCCCCCGAGCCGTCATCTCGATCCTTCACCCGACTAGCGGCGGCGTGGTGGGCGCTTGTCGTCGGCCTGTTGATCCTCATCGTTCTGCTCGTTTTCGTCGCGCAGAACACCGAATCGATAACGGTGCACTTCCTCGGTTTCCATTGGAACCTGCCGGTGGGTGTGGGCTACCTGTTGTCGGCGGTCGCGGGCGCGACCACGACGGTGCTAGTCGGCGCCGCCCGGATGATCCAGCTGCGCAGGGCCGCCAAGAAGCAGCTGCGTACGCTTTGATCCCCTCGCCCGCGCAAAGCAAAGCCCTTGCTTGACAAGCGCTCACGAGGGACCGCCCCTGGCGCAAACGCGTATTTGCCAGTAACTTAAATATTAAGTTAATTAACTTAATGGGCCCATTGCGGGGGATTCGGGCCTCGTTTCAGCGGGAATGCCACAGCCACGGATTGGGGAGGAACCATGGGCGACAACGGTGCAAGCGAAGCCGTCGCGCGGGCGGTGGGCAAGCTCACCGAGGCTCTGGAGACCGTCGAGCGCGCCCGGGGGCACCTTTACTCGTTCCACCAGCTGACCGGGCGCGCCGACCTGCAACTCGACGAAGCGGTCGCGCAGCTGCGCGACCTCGGACACTCCGATCTGGCGCAACACATCAGCCACGAATTGATCGGACGCAACGTGTTACCGGGCCGGTGGACGTTTCAGGTCGTCGACGACTACGACGACGGCTACTACCGGTGCTTCCAAGAAGTCGAGCACCTGGTGCGTAGCCGGCTCACCGGCGGCCGCCGACACCTCTACGAAGCGCAGCTGAAGGAGAGTCGGCGCACGCACGGCCACCCGGCCCACACCGCCGCCCCCACCGACCGCTCGGCGAAGGAGTGAATTGATGGATTGCGTCGTGTTCGGCGCCACGGGATACCTGGGCACGCGGCTCATCCCCCGGTTGCTCGAAAACGGGCACAGCGTGCGCGTTCTGGCGAGGGACCCCGCGAAGCTCGACGGGGTTTCCTGGCTCGATCGGGTGGAGGTCGTGCAGGGCGACGTCATCGATGCGGGCGCGGTGCGGCGGGCACTCGAGGGGCGCCAAGTCCTGTACTACCTGGTGCATTCGCTGATGCGACCCGACTTCGTCGACTTCGACGAGCGCGCCGCCCGCAACGTCGCCGAGTGCGCGGCCCAGGCGGGCCTGTCGCGCATCGTCTATGTCGGGGGCATCACGCCCGACGGGCAGGAGCTGTCCGATCATCTGGCGTCTCGCGCGCAGGTGGGCGAGCTGTTCCTGGCTTCGGGTGTGCCCGCCGTCGAATTGCGCGCCGCCGCCGTCATCGGGGCGGGCTCGGCCAGCTTCGAGATGCTGCGGTACCTCACCGAGCGGCTGCCGGTCATCGTCGCGCCGCGCTGGTTGCGCACCCGCGTCCAACCCATCGCCGTCCACGACGTGCTCTACTACCTGGTGCGCGCGGCGGAACTGCCCGCCGAGGTCAACCGGCCATTCGACATCGGCGGGCCCGACCGCTTCACCTACACCGAAATGATCCGCAAGTACGCCGTGATCGCGGGGTTGCCCAGGCGCCCCGCGGTGCCGGTGCCGTTGCTGACCCCGCGGCTGTCGGCGCCCTGGGTGGACCTGCTCACTCCCCTGCCCCGCCAGCTGGCCGTGTCGCTGATGGAGTCGCTGGAAAACGACGTGGTGTGCGCCGACCACGACATCGCCCGCTACATACCCGATCCCGACGGCGGGCTGACGCACTACGAGGAGGCCGTCGAACTCGCGCTGGCGCACGTGCGCGAAAAGGACCTGCGCACCCGGTGGTCCCGCGGCGACGCGAACGGCGCGCCTTCGCAGCCGCTGCCCACCGACCCGGAGTGGGCGGGTGGGTCGCTGTATGAGGATCTGCGCCAACGCGATGGCCGCACCGATGCCGAAACGCTTTGGCGGGCCATCCAAACCGCCGTCGCTCAGCGCAACTGGTCGGCGCTCCCGTTGGAATGGCCGCTGCGCGGCTGGATCAACGGGGCGCTGCGCATGGTCCGGCCGCGGCGCCACCCCCTCGACGGGCAGGAGCTGCATGAAGGCGAGGCCCTGGATTGGTGGCGCGTGGAGCGCATCGACGCGCCCCGGCGGCTTCGGCTGCGCGCCGACATCCCGCTACCGGGGCGATTATGGCTGGAGCTGTCCGCGACACCGGACGACAGAGGCGGCTCGCTGTACCGCCAGCGGGCGTTGTTCCAGCCGTATGGACTTGCGGGACAGCTTTTTTGGAACGCATCGGCACCCTACCGCGATGTGGTGTTCGGCGGCATCGCACGCGACGTCACGGCCACGGCGCATTGATGAACGGAGAAGCGACATGAGTGACCGGAAGTTTCACAAGGGCGACAAGGTCGAGTGGAAGAGCCACGGCAGCACCGTGCGGGGAACGGTCGAAGGCGAGATCACCTCGGACACCGAGGCCGCCGGACGCACCGTGCGCGCGTCCAAAGACGAACCTCAGTACAAGGTTCGCAGCGACAAGACCGGCGCGGACGCGGTGCACAAGCCGAGCGCGTTGCGCCCCGCGGACTGAACCGAACAGGCGATGGATGATGGCAGACGATGACGAGGCAACCACCTGGGATCGCTTCCGGGAAACGGTCAACATGACCCCGACCGAACTGGAGCACTGGCTTGCCACCGAGCAGTCGCGAAGTGTGGGCCAAAAGCGGGGCGGCGACGAGTCGACCGGTCACGCCAGCGGTCGGCGCATTGTCGACATACTCAGGGCCAAGCGGAGCGATCTCACCGGCGACGATTTCGCGCATATGCGCAAGGTGGTCGGTTATGCCAAGCGCCATTTGGCGCAACGCCCCACGGGCGATGTCGACGAGAGCGCTTGGCGGTACTCGCTGATGAATTGGGGCCACGACCCGACGAAGGAGTAACCCGCTCGGCGAATCACCGGCCGATCGGGCAGAAAATGCGAGACACTTGCCGGGGTACGTGGGTCGCGCGTAGCGATCGCCGATACGCTAGTCGGCGTATCTCGCAAGAAGGACACCGATAAGTGACCAAGCGCGGCGCCGTCGATCGGCGAATGAACCGAGCCGAACTCGAGAAATTGATGTCGGCCGACATGCGCGCACTCACGGCGCACTCGGACCGCATCGGCCGGCACTTCGCCCGTCAAAACGACGTCGGCGGCACCGACTTACACGCCTTGCTGCACATCATGGTTGCCGAAACGGCCGGAACACCGATGACGCCGGCGCAGCTGCGACAGCGCCTGGACGTGTCGCCCGCGGCCATCACCTATCTGGTGGACCGGATGATCGACTCCGGCCACCTCCGGCGCGAACCCGATCCCACCGACCGGCGCAAGACACTGCTGCGCTACGAGGAACCGGGCATGGCGTTGGCCCGCTCGTTTTTCACCCCGCTCGGGGCGGAATTGCACAAGGCCCTCGCCGACGTGCCCGACCGCGATCTGCTCGCGGCGCACCGGGTTTTCACGGCGATGACGGAGGCGATGGTCACCTTCGAGGAGCAACTCGGCGGAGCGGCCCGCAAGCCGCCCGAGAACGACACCAAACCGGCCAAAACCAGGCGCCGTGCCGTGTCCAAGACCGGCGATCGCCCGGCCTAGCGCACCGGCCGCCGGGCTGCGGGCCCCAGCACCCGCTGCTCGATCAGGTCGGCCCCGCGGGCAACACCCCCGGTTGCGGCGAATCCTTCGGCCACTCGCCGCGCGCCGTCCCGCATCGTCATCGCCGCGCGCACCTTCGCTGTCAACCGCGCCGGGCTGAGACGTTTGGCCGTCAGGCGGGTGCCGCAGCGAGCGACTTCCACCCGGCGGGCGACTTCGGCCTGGTCCCGCGCGAACGGCACGACGCAGACGGGCACGCCGCGGTCGAGGGCCTTCAGCGTCGTTCCCATCCCGCCGTGGGTGATGGCGCAGCCGGCCCGCTGCAGTACCGCACCGTGCGGGACGAAGCGGCATATGGTCGCGTTGGATGGTCGCGGCAGATCCGGGGGAATGCCCGCCGGGAAGGTCGCCACCACGTGGACGGGCTCATCGGCCAACGCGCGCAACGCAATTCGTCCCAGCTCGGCGTCGGACTGTCTGATCGACGAGGTGTTCACCAGCACCACCGGCCGCTCGATGGCACTCACCCAATCCGGCGTGACGGCCTCCGCGGGTTCGAATGCGCACGCGCCGATGTGGTGAACCAACCCGGCCCAGCCGGGATGCCGGTACTCGAAGGGCTCGCCGCCGACGGCCAGTAGCAGCGGCGCTCGCCGCAGGAAGCCGTCGACCGACGCGACGGGCGGCAGCCCCAGCTCGGCGCGAATGACGTTGACCCGCGGCAACATCGGCCGGTCGAACAGATGCCGCACGATCGGCCGCACGGAGGCGTCCCGCGCGTCGCCGAGCAGGCCCGGCAGCGGGCGCAGCCCCGGACCGAAGGGCGGCACGCCGCGAGACCGCAGGTACGGCGTGAACGGCGAGAAGACCAACCACGGGATGTCGCCGGCGTCGGCGGCCGACATCGCCCCCCAGCAGTTCGCGTCCACGATGATGACATCGGGTCGGACCGCATCCACCGCGCGCCGCAAATCCTGGACTTCGAGCACCGCACGACGGCAGAGCACGTCGATCGTTAACTTCAACACCCCCAGCGCGTTTCGCGCCCTCCAGTCTTCGCTGACGATCGCCTCGATGTCCGGGTCGACCGGACCGGCGTGGACGCCGACGGCGCACAGCGTCGGCACGCCCGCCGACATGGTGCGCGCGTGAACCTGGTGACCACGGCCGGCCAGCTCGGCCAGCAGCGCGCCGACCGGCAGCAGGTGACCCAGGGCCGGCGAGCCGTAGGCCAGTATCACCGCCATGTCAGGGCGACGGCGCGGGCGTGAGGTCGACGGAGCGCAGCCCCGAAAGGCTCGCGGCACCACAGCCGTGCAGACAGACCCGAAGCTCGTCGATGAACGGCTGCAGCCAATCGACCACTGCCCCAGCGGATTCGATCGCCGCGGGCAGCAGCGGTCGAGCCACGGCGACGACGTCGGCGCCCAGGGCGATCGCCTTGGCCGCGTCCATGCCGGTGCGAATGCCGCCGGAAGCCACCAATCCGATGTCCGGCAGCACCTCACGTACCTCGACGATCGCCCGCGCGGTCGGAATGCCCCAATCGGCCAGGTGCGGGTAACGAAGCTCGCCGTAGCGGACGAACTGCTCGACGCGTGACCACGAGGTTCCGCCGGCGCCCGCGACGTCGATGGCGGAAACCGGCAGGTCCCCGTCGGCCCCAACGAGTTCCGCGGCGGCCGCGCCGCCGATCCCGTGACCGACCTCCTTGAGCAGCACCGGGCAGTCGATCGCGTCGGCCGCATCCCGTAGCCTGTCCAGCGATCCGGAGAAGTCGGTGTCACCGTTGCGCTGCATCGCCTCCTGCAGCGGATTGGTGTGCACCGCAAGCGCATCGGCGCCCACCCGGTCGAGGGCCTTGGCGAGATCGGGCACGACGTCCTTGGTCAGCTGGGCCAGGCCGATGTTGCCGAACAACAAGACATCGGGGGCGACGTCGCGAACCGCGAAACTGGCCGCGGCCCGCTCCCCCATCGCGCTGTCCAGCATGATTCGTTGCGAGCCGAGCATCATCCCGATGCCGAGTTGCTGAGCGGCCGCCGCCAGATTCCGGTTGATCGTCCCGGACAGCTCGGCACCGCCGGTCATCGCACCGATCAGAAGCGGGGCCCGCAGGTTTCCACCGAGAAACTTCGTCGACAGGTCGATGTCCCCGAGGCTGGTCTGGGTCAGCGCGTTGTAGGGCAGTTGGTAGCGCTCCAACCCGGTGCTGACGTGCTCATAGTTCACCTGCTCGCCGAGGCAGACATCGATGTGCCGCCGCTTGCGAGTGGTCATCGGCGCCGGCTCGGACGTCACGGCCGGCACCTCGGCGCGGCTCACCCGCGCCCCCTCGCGTCCATAATGTCCATAGTGCCCCTTGTTGCGTACCGCCCAGCTTATGCGCGGCGATGCGAAATTTCAGTTGATTAATGTTTAACACACTGAAAGACTTCTCTCATGGTGTGGGATGGCGTCGCCGCGGCCGTAACCGGACGGCGCTCGTGGCTGTTCGCGCTGGGCGCCGCGCTCGCGGGCATCGTCTTCATCGTCCTGGTCGGCGCGAACGCCGCGGCCGGCCAGGCCCCGCTGTCGGTGCCGACCAGCTCGGATTCGGCCCGGGTCGACGCGATGGCCCGCCAATTCCCCGGTGGGGACCGGCTGCCACTGATCGTGGTGGTCAGCCGCGCCGACGGCGCCGCACTCCGCCCGGCCGACGTCGCCGCCGCCCAAGCGGCCCGCGATCGCGTGCAGGCCGCCGCGCAGCCGGGCGACGCCCCCGCACCGGCGCAGGTATCCGCCGATGGCAAGGCCGCCATCGGGGTGGTGCGCGTCTGCGCCGACCTGTCGGGGCTCGCGCTCGGCGACGCGGTCGCGAACCTGCGCAAGGCCGCGGCCACCGGCCTGCCGGCGGAGCTGCGCGCCCACGTCACCGGCGGCCCGGCGTTCGGCGCCGACATCGCCAGCGCGTTCACCAACGCCAACGTGACCCTGCTCGCGGTGACGGCGTCGGTGGTGGCCCTGCTGCTGATCGCCACGTACCGCTCACCGGTGCTGTGGCTGCTGCCGCTGCTGGTGGTCGGGTTCGCCGACCGGGTCGCGGCCGCGGTGGGCACCGCCGTGGCGCCGCTGACCGGTCTCAGTTTCGACGGCGCCACGTCCGGGATCACCAGCGTGCTGGTCTTCGGGGCGGGCACGAACTATGCGCTGCTGCTGATCTCCCGGTACCGGCAGGAGCTGCGACGCCACGACGCGCATCGAGACGCCCTGCGCCGCGCGGTGCGGATGGCCGGGCCGGCGATCGTCGCCAGCAACGCCACCGTGGTGCTGGCGTTGCTCACCCTGCTGTTCGCCTCGACGCCCAGCACGCGCAGCCTGGGCGCGCTGGCGGCGTGCGGGCTGGTGGTCGCCGCGGTGTCCGCGCTGGTGATCCTGCCGCCGTTGCTCGCGCTGTGCGGCCGGCGATTGTTCTGGCCCTTCGTTCCGCGCGCCGAGGATAGCCCGGCCCCGGATTCCGGCGCCTGGCAACGCGTCGGCGAGTGGGTGAACCGGCGACCGGCGCTCGTCGCGACGGTCGCCATCGCGGGCCTGGCGGCGCTGGCCACCGGCCTGCTGGGCACCCGGATCGGCCTGTCGCAGACCGAACAGTTCCGGGTTCACGCCGACTCGGTGACCGGCTATGAGGTTGTGGCAGCGCATTTTCCGGCGGGCCTGGCCAACCCCACGGTGGTGATAGCCCCCGACGCCTCGCCGGTGCCGCAGGCCATCGCGTCGACCCCGGGCGTGGTGTCGGTGACCGAGTCGGGCCGCTCGTCGTCCGGGCTGACCAGGTGGTCAGTGGTGATCGACGCGCCGCCGTCCTCCGAGCGTGCGTTCACAATCATTGCCGCGCTGCGTGATACGACGAAGTCCGCCAGCCCCGCGGCGCTGGTCGGCGGGGCCGATGCGCAGGCGCTCGACGTCCGCGACGCGGCCACTCATGACCGGCACCTGCTCATCCCGGCGATCCTCGCGGTCATCCTGGTCGTCCTCTACGTCCTGCTGCGGTCGGCGCTCGCTCCCCCCACGCTGCTCGCCGCGACCATCCTCGGCGCGCTGGCCGCGCTCGGCATGGGCGGCTGGGCCAGCAGCCACGTCTTCGGTTTTCCGGCGCTGGACAACAGCACGCCCTTGTTCGCCTTCCTGTTCCTGGCCGCCCTCGGCGTGGACTACACCATTTTTCTGGTCACCCGCGCCCGCGAGGAGTCCGCACAGCGCGGTGCCCGCGCCGGCATGGTCGCCGCGGTATCGGCCACCGGTGGCGTCATCACCAGTGCGGGAATCGTTTTGGCGGCCGTCTTCTGCGTGCTCGGCGTGCTGCCGTTGATCGTACTGACCCAGCTGGGGATCATCGTCGGCCTGGGCATCCTGCTGGACACCTTCGTGGTCCGCACGCTGGTGATTCCCGCGCTGTTCGCCCTCATCGGTGATCGCATCTGGTGGCCCAGCCAACCACAACCCGCCAAAGTCCTTGCACCACAAATCAACCGACACGAACGGAGCACCGCGTGAACAGGTCAACTTTGGCGGCGACGGGTCTCGCCGTCGCCGCCGCCGCCGTATCGGGAAGCATCGCCAGCCCGACCAGCGTCTCCACCTGGTATGCGCGGCTGCGCAAGCCGCCGTACCAGCCCCCCAGCGCCGCCTTCCCCGTGGCGTGGACCACCCTCTACGGCGACATCGCGGTCACCTCCGCGGAAACCATCGACGCGTTTCGGGCGTCGGGCCAACACGACAAGGCGCGCCGCTACGCGACCGCGCTCGGGGTGAACCTCATCCTGAACGCCTCATGGAGTTGGCTCTTCTTCCGATTCCACAAACTGGGCGCCTCGGCGGTCGGTGCGGCCGTGCTGACGGCCAGCAGCGCCGACCTTGCGCGCCGGGCCGCGCAGGCCGACCCGCGGACCGGGCTGGCCCTGTCGGCGTACCCGCTCTGGTGTTCGTTCGCCACCGTCCTGGCCACCCACATTTGGCGACTCAACCGCTGAATCATGCCGACGCTCCTATGGTTTCGTCGCGACTTGCGGTTGGGTGACCATCCGGCGCTCAACGCCGCGGCCGGCGACGGGGAAACGCTCGCCTGCTTCGTGCTCGACCCCAGGCTCGAGGCGTCGTCGGGCCGGCGCCGCCTGAAGTTCCTGGGCGACTCGCTGCGCCAACTGCGCGACGACCTCGACGGCCGGTTACTGGTGGCACGCGGCCGGCCCGACGAGCTGATCCCGCGCATCGCCGCGGAGATCGGCGCGTCGGCGGTGCACGTTTCCGAAGACTTCGCGCCGTACGGTAAGCGCCGTGACGAACGGGTGCGTGCGGCGCTGGATTCCGTGCCCCTGATAGCAACGGGATCGCCGTACCTCGTGTCACCGGGCCGGGTCACCAAGAAGGACGGCACGCCCTATCAGGTGTTCACCCCGTTTCTGCGCCAATGGCGCGAATTCGGCTGGCGGGCACCGGCCAAGACGAGCGCCGAGTCCGCGCGCTGGCTCGATCCGGCGCAACTGCGGATCAAGCGATGCGAAATCCCCGATCCGGGCACCGCGCTCGACGTGGCCGCCGGGGAGGCCGCGGCCCTCAAGCAGTGGAAGTCATTCGTGGCCAACGGATTGCAGCACTATGACGAGGACCGCAACCGGCCCGACTTGCACGGCACCAGCCGGATGTCGGCGTACCTGAAGTTCGGCACCATCCATCCGCGCACCATGGTCGCCGATCTCGACCTTCGTCACGGCGGCGCCCAGGCTTACCTGCGCGAGTTGGCGTTTCGCGACTTCTACGCCGACGTGCTGCATCACTGGCCGGCCAGCGCCTGGCGCAATTGGAACCGGCAGTTCGACGGAATCCGCACCGACACCGACGCCGAAGCGACACGCCGCTTCGAGTCGTGGAAGGCCGGCGAAACCGGGTTTCCACTGGTCGACGCCGGGATGCGTCAACTGCGCGAGACCGGCTACATGCACAACCGGGTGCGGATGATCGTCGCATCGTTTCTGGTCAAGGACCTGCACCTGCCGTGGCAATGGGGTGCCGAGTGGTTCCTCGATCAGCTCGTCGACGGCGACATGGCCAACAATCAGCACGGGTGGCAGTGGTGCGCGGGCTGCGGCACCGATGCGGCGCCGTACTTTCGGGTGTTCAACCCGACCACCCAGGGCGAGAAGTTCGACCCGTCCGGGGAGTACATCCGGCGCTGGGTGCCCGAGTTGCGCTCGGTCGACGATGCGCACCTGCGCAAAAGCGAACGGCCGGCGGGCTACCCGCTTCCGATCGTCGATCACGGCGCCGAGCGCGCCGAAGCGCTGCGTCGCTACCAGAGCATCTGATCGCGGCTCCGCGGCGAATTGTCGCTTGCGTGAATGTTTGCTCAATCGCCTACGCGAAGCCGTTTTTGCGTGCGATTATCAGCCGATTCGTCGTTGTTGAGCCGCTCGGGAGGCGCTGATGTCACACCCCATCGTTCGGACGTTGCTGATCTCCGGTGCCGCAGCGGGATTGCTGGCGGGCGTGAACGCCTGTTCGTGCTCCGTCGGCTCCTCGCACTCGGTCAGCAAGAGCGATGTCGCGGGCCAGATCACCTCGAAGTTGACCGACGCCGCGGGCAACAAGCCCGATTCGGTGAACTGCCCGAATGATCTGCCCGCCAAGGTTGGGGCGCAACTGAATTGCGAGATGAAGGTCAAGAACCAGACGTTCAACGTCAATGTGACCGTGACGAGCGTGAACGGCAGCGACGTCAAGTTCGACATGGTCGAGACGGTCGACAAGAACCAGGTCGCCAGCATCATCAGCAACAAGCTGGCCCAGCAGGTCGGCAGGAAGCCCGACTCGGTGACCTGCCCCGACAACCTGAAGGGCGTTCAGGGCGCGACGCTGCGGTGCCAACTCGTCGACGGCACCGACAAATACGGCATCGCGGTGACTGTCACCGACGTGGACGCGGGCGACGTCAACTTCGACTTCAAGGTGGACGACCACCCCGAACCCGCGAGCTAGCGGTGCTGGCCGCAGGTCACAACTAGCGAGCGGCCTTCTTTCGCTCGATGTCGGCCAGCGCCGCCGCCAGCTCGGCCCGCTGCGCGGCCGAACTCTCCCAGGCCAGCTGACGGTTCTTGACCACCTTGGCCGGCGCACCGACCGCGATCGAGTAGTCGGGGATGACCCCGCGGACCACCGCGTGTGAGCCCAGCACGCAGCCCCGGCCGATCGCCGTGCCGCGCAGCACCGTCACCTTCACCCCCACCCAGGTGTCCGGCCCGATCCGCACCGGCGACTTCACGATGCCCTGGTCTTTGATCGGCAGGTTGATGTTGTCCATGCGGTGATCGAAGTCGCAGACGTAGCACCAGTCGGCCATCAGCACCGAGTCGCCGAGCTCGATGTCGAGGTAGGCGTTGATGACGTTGTCGCGGCCCAACACCACCTTGTCGCCGAACCGCAGCGAGCCTTCGTGGGCACGGATGGTGTTCTTGTCGCCGATGTGCACCCACCGGCCGATCTCCAGCTGCGCCAGTTCGGGCGTCGCGTGGATCTCCACGCCCTTGCCCAAGAACACCATCCCGCGGGTGATGATGTGCGGGTTGGCGAGCTTGAACTTGAGCAGCCGCCAGTAGCGCACCAGGTACCACGGCGTGTACGCGCGGTTGCGCAGCACCCATTTCAGCGAGGCCAGCGTGAGGAACTTGGCCTGGCGCGGGTCCCGCAGGTTCGATCCACGCCAGCGGCGGTGGACCGGTGCACCCCACATGCTCGTCACAGCCGGACAGCCTAACGCGGGCAATCACCGGCACGCGAACCGCCACGGGTTACCCTCACCTGTACTCGATCGCTGCCCGCGGCGCGGAAGGATTTGGACTTCGAGGTGCTTGCCCGACAACTTCGGCGCTGGTCGTCTGTGGTGTTCGCGGCCGCGCTGTCCGGCGGGCTCGCCGGTTGCGGCAACACCGATTCGTGGGTGGACGCGGCGCCGTCGCAGGGCTGGCCCGCGCAATACGCCGACGCGGCCAACAGCAGCTACACGCCCACCGGCGGCGCCACCAAGCTGTCGTTGCGGTGGGCGCGCTCGGTCAAGGGCAGCCTGGCGGCGGGCCCGGCGCTCAGCGCGCGCGGCTACCTGGCCCTCAACGCGCAGACCCCGGCCGGGTGCTCGCTGATGGAATGGGAGAACGACAACAACGGCCGGCAGCGCTGGTGCGTGCGGCTGTTCCAGGGCGGCGGCTTCGCGGGTCCCCTGTTCGACGGGTTCGACAACGTCTACGTCGGTCAGCCGGGCGCCTTCCTCTCCTTCCCGGTCACGCAGTGGACGCGCTGGCGACAGCCGGTGATCGGAATGCCTTTGACGCCAAGGTTTCTCGGTCACGGGCAGCTGCTCGCCGCGACGCACCTGGGCCAGGTGCTGGTCTTCGAGGCGCACCGCGGCGCGGTGGCCGGCAGCCCGATGGATCTGGTGGAGGGCGTCGATCCCACCGACGCGACGCGGGGCCTGGCGGATTGCGCGCCGGCCCGGCAGGGCTGCCCGGTGGCCGCCGCGCCGGCCTTCTCCGCGGCCAGCCAGATGGCGGTGCTGGGCGTGTGGCAGCCGGGCGCGCCGACCGCCGGGCTGGTCGGGCTGAAGTATCACCCCGGCCAGACGCCGCTGCTGTCGCGGGAGTGGACCAGCGACGCCGTCGCCGGCGGTGTCATCGCCAGCCCGGTGTTGTCCGCCGACGGGTCGACCGTCTACGTCAACGGCCGCGACGAACGACTGTGGGCGCTGCATGCCGCCGACGGGAAAGTGAAGTGGTCGGTGCCGCTGGGATTTCTGGCGCAGACGCCGCCCGCGGTCACGCCCGAGGGCCTCGTCGTGTCGGGCGGCGGCCCCGACACCCGGTTGGCCGCGTTCAAGGACGCGGGCGATCACGCCGATGCGGCGTGGCGGCGCGACGACGTCGTCCCGCTGTCGTCGTCGAGCCTGGCCGGTGCGGGCGTCGGCTACAGCGTGGTCAGCGGCCCGGCGGCGAACGGCGCACCCGGCATGTCCCTACTGGTGTTCGACCCCGGCACGGGCCACACCCAGGGCAGCTATCCCCTTCCGGCGGCCACCGGCTATCCCGTCGGGATCGCGGTCGGCGCCGACCGCCGCGTGGTGGCCGCGACCAGCGACGGCCAGGTCTACGGCTTCGCGCCCGAGTAGGGGCGGCCATACTGGGCCCATGCCCACCGACGACGACGAGATGCAGGCCGCCATCAACGCCTACTCCCAAAAGGGGCAGCGCAATCCGACGGCCGACCGCATCGCCACCGTGCTGCTGCTCGCCACCCAGGCTTTCCTGGTCGCGGTCACCGTTGGCCTACTGGGCCTGTTCGTCATGGGCACCGACCCGTGCGGCACCCAAAAGTGCGGCGACCCGGCGTGGATCGACCGCGCGATGGTGTTGGGGATCGGCGGCGGCGTCGTCCTCGTCGTCATTGCGCTGGTCGTCGCGATCCGCCGCCTGGCCAAGCGCCGGACCGCCTTCTTCGTCCCGCTGCTCGGCTGCGTCGCGCAGGTGGCGCTGGCGGTCGGCGCCGCGGCGATGGAGACGTTGGCCGGCCCGGTTTAGACCGCCAGCGGCGGGACGGCGTTGCGCGGCACCCGCGCCTGAACCGGCCCGGCAAAGGCCGGCAGGATCTCACCGGGCGCGAAGTAGAAGATCAGCTCGTCGTCGGTGATGGCGAAGTTTTGATAGTGCGTCGGGTCGTGCCCGGTCGACGGCAGAATCGCTGCGCCCAACGGGGTTTGGTGTTCAAGGTCGCGCTGCACGATCGGAAAGACGCTGTCCAGCGGCGTGGTGCCCGGCGCGAACAAGGTGTCGAAGGTGATGGGCTGCTTCGTGCCGAGGTTGTAGTTGAACGCCTTGTACCAGATCGACGGGTGCGCCCCGCCGAGGTCCTGGAAGAACTTGAGCACCACGCTGCGGGTGTTGTGCGGCGGCTGGCCGGAACTGCGTTGCTCGGTGGTGGCCTCCAGCTGGTAGGGCTGATCGCGCGACCCGGAACTCTGGGCGACGTTGACGAAACCGTCCCGGTTCTGCGTGACGTAGTCGATCAGCGCCTGCTCGTCGGGATAGTCGGCGGGAAACGCCAGGTTGAGCGTGTAGGTGGGACCGGTGGCGCGCACGCGGCACATCTGACCGTCCTCGAGGGTGCCGCCGACGCCGGCACACGACGGTGGCGCGGCGGCCGCCGGCCAACCCAACAGGGCCGCCGATGCGAGCACCACGGCCGCTATCAGAAAACGCATTCTTCCGTTGTCCTTGCAGGTTAGGCGGGGCTGGACGCCTGGCAGAGCGTCGCACCAGCCTACCGGGCGCTATCGCGAGGGACGGCAGACGAACGCCGCCGCGCGGCCGCCGGCCCGCGGCCCGATGCGGGTGATGACCACCGACAGGGCCCGGCCACCGCGCAGCCGCATCCGGCGCCGCAGCGCGTCGGGGTCGACCGGCACGCCACGCACCAGAACCTCCAGCGTCCCGCAGTCCAGCGCCGACAACGCCTGGCGCAGCCGCCGCTCGTCGAACGCCAGTTGCTCGAGCACCTCGAAGCCCCGGACCCCGGGCGGCAGCTCATCGCCCGACAGGTAGGCGATGTCGGGGTCGAGTTGCCACAGCCCGTGGCGCGCGCCGTAGTGGCGCACCAGCCCCGCCCGAACCACCGCGCCGTCGGGGTCGACGATCCATCGCCCCACCGGTCGCACCGGGCAGTCGTCGGAGTCGGTGTCGGTGATCTGCTCGCCGCGATCGAGGACCGTTGCCCGCCGGCGGACGCCCCGCTGCGCCAGTCCGGCCGACCACAGGCACGCTTCCCGCACCGAGCCGCGATGGGATGTCACCTCGATCTCGCCGTCGAAGCCGAGGCGGTCCACTTCTTCGAAATCTATTCCGGGAGAACATTTTACGACGAGGTCGCGGCTTCGGTAGGTGTCGACCAAGGCGCCCAGGCCCGGCCGGTAGTCGTCGATGCGGAAGCGGCGCCGCCCGCCGGCACGGCGCGCCGGGTCTACGAGCACCGCGGTGCCGCGGGTCACCGGCGCCAGCGCGTCGGCGCGGCAGAGCGGGGCCGCCTCCCCCAGGTTGTGCCGCGCCATCGCCAGCCGGACCCAGTCGAGGTCGCTGCCCACCGCACGAACGCCGGCGCACCGCAGTGCGGCCAACTCGGTGCCGATCGAACAGGTCGCGTCGTGCACGACGACACCGGCCTCGGCGAGCCGGCGGGCCCGATGCATCGCCACCGGGGCCGCGGTCGCCTGCTGCAGCGCCTCGTCGGTGAACAACCAATTCGAGACCTCGGCGCCCAGCTCACCGAGCTTCTCGGCGGCGCGGCGGCGCAGCAGCGTCGTCTCCACCAACACGGCCGTCCGGTCGCCGAAGCGGGCTCGCGTGGCGGCTATGTCGGCGACCCGGGTCGCGTCGGTCAGCGCGAGTGCGGAGACGGCGGCCAGCGCGGCGGCACCCGGTTGCGACCGCAGATAACGGACGTCCTCGGCGCCGAAAACCAGGCCGTCACTCAGGAGGGCTTGACCCCGGTGATCATCACGTTGTAGAACCAGCCCTTCGGCGCCAGGTGCCGCATGACGTTGGCGTCCAGCCAACTCAGCGCCTTCCAGCTGTTGAACGCGAACTTCGCCCAGCCCCAGCCCAGTCGCCCCGGCGGCACCGCGCATTCGAACGTGCGCAGCGGCCAGCCCAGCATGGCGGCGGTGAATTCCACGGTGGCCGTTTGCACTTCGGTCGCACCGGCGTTGCCGGCCAACCGCTCCAGGTCGCCCGGCGTGAACGTGTGCAGGTCGACGACGGCCTCCAGCGCCGCGGCGCGCGAGGATTCGTCGAGCTCGGCCTGCGGCCGCCGCCAGCCGTCCAGACCGGGCAGCTTGGTGACGTTCGTCGCGACGCGCCAGGTCAGGGTGGACAACGTGCGGGCGTAGGTGTCGCCGACCGTGGTCGGCTCGCCGGCGAACACGAACCGGCCGCCGGGCCGCAGCACCCGGACCACCTCCCGCAGCGCGAGCTCGACGTCGGGGATGTGGTGCAGCACGGCGTGCCCGACCACCAGGTCAAAGGTGTTGTCGGCGTAAGGAATTCCCTCGGCGTCCGCGACCCGGCCGTCGATGTCCAGTCCCAGCGACTGGCCGTTGCGGGTGGCGACCTTGACCATCCCGGGTGACAGGTCGGTGACCGACCCGCGCCGGGCCACCCCGGACTGGATCAGGTTGAGCAGGAAAAAGCCGGTGCCGCAGCCCAATTCGAGGGCCCGGTCGTAGGGCAGCTCGCGCAGGACCTCGTCGGGCACGATCGCGTCGAAGCAGTCCCGGGCATAATCCACGCAGCGCTGGTCATACGAGATCGACCACTTCTCGTCGTAGGACTCGGCTTCCCAATCGTGGTAGAGCACCTGGGCCAGCTTGCTGTCGTGCCTGGCCGCCTCCACCTGCTCGGCCGTGGCATGGGGGTTGGGCACGGCGTCGGTCGAACTCGTCGTCATGCAGGGCAGCCTAACGGGCGGCGGATCCGGAGTCCTCTTCGCCGGTCTGACCAGCGCCGAACACCTCGACGTAACGGCGCCGCTCGGCCGCGCCCCGATCACCGGGATCCAGCTCGAACACGTCGTTGATGCCCGCCTTCGCGGCGGCCAGCGCGGCCCGGGGGCCCTCGAGGAAGCGGCGCGCCCACCCCGCCGCCGCGTCGTACACGTCGTCGGGGGCCACCATCTCGTCGATCAGGCCCAGCGCCAGCGCCTCCTCGGCGTCGAAGAACCGGCCGCTGAACACCAGTTCCTTGGCCTTGCTCGCCCCGGCCGCGCGGGTCAGGCGGGCCATCCCGTCGCCACCCGGGACGAGGCCGGCCAGGATCTCGGTCGCGCCGAACTTCACATTGTCGCCGCTGACGCGCCAGTCGGCGGCCAGGGCCAGCGTGAGCCCGGCGCCCAGGGCGTACCCGGTGATTGCGGCGACGGTCGGCTTGGGGATGCCCGCCACGGCCTCGATGGCCTGCTGGCGGGCCCGGGCCGCCGTCTCGGCCTCCGGCGCGGTCAGCGTGCGCAGCTCGGGCATGTCGTCACCGGCGGAGAAGATCTCGTGGCCGCCGAACAAGATGACGGCCGCCACGTCGTCGCGCTCCCCCAGCTCGGCGGCCGCGGCCACGATCTCCCGGTAGACCTGGCGGGTCATCGCGTTCGTCGGCGGGCGCGACAGCAGCAGCATGGCCAGCCCGGCGTCCTGCGAGCCGTCGCTGACCACCGTGCTGACGAACTCGCTCAATGCCGCCACCCCATCCCGCCGGCCTCGCGCGCCTGGTGGTAGCGGTCGGAGTCGAAGAACTCGAACACCCAGTTGTCGCCCTGGATCTCCAGGTGCGGCTGCACCGGCACGATCTGCCGCTCGACGGACAGCACCTCCGCGACGGTCCGGCCGGCGAGCGAGTCCAGCTGGGTCCACGTCGGCGGCAGCAGGAAGCATCGGCCGGCCGAGAAGTCTTCGATGGCCGCCTGGGGCGTCGTCCAGCCGGCACGGTCGGATTCGGTGTTCTCGCCGTCGGCCCGCTGCCCCTCGGGCAGGGCGCCCACAAAGAAGTAGGTGTCGTAGCGGCGGGTGCGCTCGGCTTCCGGGGTGACCCAGTTGGCCCACGGCCGCAGCAGATCCGAACGCAGCTCGAGGTTCTCGCGGCGCAGAAAGTCCGCGAACGACAGCGTCCCGTCGGCCAGCGCGCGGCGGGCGTCGGCGTACACCGACGCGTCCCCCACGATCCCGTCCGGGTCGCCGGCCGGCCCCGCGAACAGCACTCCGGATTCCTCGAAGGTCTCCCTGGCCGCCGCGCACACCAGCGCCTCGGCCAGGTCGGGCTCGATGCCGAAACGCTCCGCCCACCACTGCGGCGGCGGGCCGGCCCACGCGATGTCGGCGTTGCGGTCCCGGTCGTCGACGCCGCCGCCGGGGAACACCATCGTGCCCGCGGCGAACTCCATCTTGGCGTGGCGGCGCATCAGGAAGACGGCTAGCCCGGTTCCCGAGCCCGCCGGGTCGTCGCGGACGAGCATCACGGTCGCCGCCGGGCGCGGGACCAGTGGGGCCTCTTCGGTCGGTGAGGTCATAGCTGCCTCCGGTGCGCTGCGCGGGTGCGGACGCGGCGGGCGAAATAGCGCCCGTCGACGACGTCGAGGGCGATCGACTGGCCGAACGCGGTGGACAGGTTCTCGCCGGTCAGCACGTCGGTCAGCAACCCCGCGGCGACCACCTGTCCCTCGGACAGCAGCATGCAGTGGCTGAAACCCGGGGGGATCTCCTCGACGTGGTGGGTGACCAGCACCAGCGCGGGAGCGTCGGGGTCGGCCGCCAGGTCGGCCAGCCGCGCCACCAACTCCTCGCGGCCGCCCAGGTCCAGGCCCGCGGCGGGCTCGTCGAGCAGCAGCAGCTCGGGGTCCGTCATCAGCGCGCGGGCGATCAACACCCGCTTGCGTTCGCCTTCCGACAGCGTTCCGTAGGTGCGGTCCGCGAGGTGCTCGGCGCCGAGGCTCTCCAGCATGTCGATGGCCCGGCGGTAGTCGACGTCCTCGTAGCGCTCCCGCCACCGGCCCAGCACCGCGTAGCCGGCCGACACGACCAAGTCGCGCACCACCTCGTCGGTCGGCACGCGCTGCGCGAGCGCCGACGAGCTGAGCCCGATCCGGGACCGCAACTCCGACACGTCCACCCGGCCCAGCCGCTCGCCGAGCACGAAGGCCACGCCCGACGAGGGGTGTTCGGCCGCCGCGGCGATGCGCAGCAGGGATGTCTTGCCGGCCCCGTTGGGGCCGATGATGACCCAGCGCTCGTCGAGTTCGACCGCCCAATCCACCGGCCCGACGAGGGAGTTGCCGCCGCGCCGCAGCGACACGTTCCTGAAATCGATCAGCAGATCGGGGTCGGCTGCCTCGTTCGTTTGGTCGGCGGGCACCCGCTCATCGTGCCGTACCGCGGCCGTCCGATCCCTGCCGGGTCGCCGCTCCGGCGACCAGACGCAAAATCGCACGAAAGTGGCTGAGATCACGCGAGTTTCTGTCTGCTCGCGGCGACGCCGCGCCGGGGCTATCGCTACCCCTCGGGCGGGATTTCCACCCGGCGCACCTCGCCGGTCACCGCGTCGGCGGCCTCGATTTCGCCGCGCGTGACGCCCAACAGGAAAAGCACGGTGTCCAGGTACGGGTGGCTCAGCGAGGCGTCGGCCACCTCCCGCAACGCCGGCTTGGCGTTGAAGGCCACCCCGAGCCCCGCCGCGGCCAGCATGTCGATGTCGTTGGCGCCGTCGCCGACGGCGACGGTCTGGGCCATCGGCACCCCGGCCCGCTCCGCGAAGTCGCGCAGCGCGGTGGCCTTGCCGGCGCGGTCGATGATCGGGCCGACGACGCGCCCGGTGAGTTTGCCGTCGACGATCTCCAGCTCGTTGGCCGCGACGTAGTCCAGCATCAGCTCCTCGGCCAACGGCTCGATGATGCCCCGGAAGCCGCCGGAAACCACGCCGCAGTGAAAACCCAAGCGCCGCAACGTCCGCAGAGTCGTCCGCGCGCCGGGCATCAACTCGAGTTGTTCGGCGACCTCGTCGATCACGCTGGCCGGCAGCCCCGCCAGGGTGGCCACCCGCTGTTCGAGGGACTGCGCGAAATCCAGCTCGCCCCGCATGGCGGCCTCGGTGATGGCGGCGACCTTCCCCTCGGCGCCCGCCCGGGCGGCCAGCATCTCGATGACCTCGCCCTGCACCAGCGTCGAGTCCACGTCGAACACGATCAGCCGCTTGGCCCGCCGCTCCAGGGTGTAGTCCTCGACGGCGACGTCGATGCGCTCCTCGGCCGACACCTGGTTCAGGGCGGTCCGCAGCGCGGCGTCCGATCCCGGGGGCACCGAGACCCGCAGCTCGAGGCCGGTCACCGGGTAGTCGGAGACCCCGCGAATCAGGTCGATGTTCACGCCGAGGCCGGCGGACACCCGCGCCACCGCGCCGAACGCGCCGGCGGTGATGGGCCGGCCCAGCACGAAGATGGTGTGGGTCGAGGGATCCCGGATGATCGGCACGTCCTCGCTGCGCTCGATGGTGACGTCGAGGCCCACCCCGCGAATCGCCGATTCGACGTCACGGCGCAAGTCGGCGCCGTCGGCGACGTCGGCGGGGCAGCACACCAGCACGCCGAGCGTCAGGCGGTGCCGGATCACCACCTGTTCGACGTTGAGCAACTCGACGCCATGCCGGGAGAGGGCCTCGAAGAGGGCCGAGGTGACGCCCGGTTGGTCCACGCCGGTGACGGTGATCAGTACCGACACCTTCGGTGGTGAATTCACCTGCGGCTACCGCCGCTACTGTTCAGGCGTCGAGCGATCGGGCTCGGTCCGCGGACCGAAGCCCTTCGGTGACTCGAGGGCCGTGGCGTGGCGCCCGACGTGCGCCTCGGCGCGCAGCCGCTCCACCATGTGCGGGTAGTGCAGCTCGAAAGCCGGGCGCTCCGAACGGATCCGGGGCAGTTCGGTGAAGTTGTGCCGCGGCGGCGGGCAGCTGGTGGCCCATTCCAGGGAGTTGCCGTAGCCCCAGGGGTCGTCGACGGTCACGACCTCGCCGTAGCGCCAGCTCTTGAAGACGTTCCAGACGAACGGGAACATCGACGCGCCCAGGATGAAGGCGCCGACCGTCGAGGCGATGTTGTAGGGCTGGAAGCCGTCCGAGGGCAGGTAGTCGGCGTAGCGGCGCGGCATCCCCATGTCGCCCAGCCAGTGCTGCACCAGGAAGGTGGTGTGGAAGCCGATGAAGGTCAACCAGAAGTGCAGCTTGCCCAGCCGCTCGTCCAGCAGCCGACCGGTCATCTTCGGGAACCAGAAGTACACACCGGCGAACGTGGCGAACACGATCGTCCCGAACAGCACGTAGTGGAAGTGCGCGACCACGAAGTAGGTGTCGGTGACGTGGAAGTCCAGCGGCGGGCTCGCCAGCATCACCCCGGTCAGACCGCCCAGCAGGAAGGTGACCAAAAAGCCCACCGAGAACAGCATGGGGGTCTCAAAGGTGATTTGCCCCTTCCACATCGTGCCGATCCAGTTGAAGAACTTGATCCCGGTCGGCACGGCGATCAGATAGGTCATGAACGAAAAGAACGGCAGCAGAACGGCTCCGGTGGCGAACATGTGGTGCGCCCACACCGCGACCGACAACGCGGCGATGGACAGCGTCGCGTAAACCAGTGTGGTGTAACCGAATACCGGCTTGCGGGAGAACACCGGGATGATCTCGGTGATGATGCCGAAGAACGGCAGCGCGATGATGTACACCTCGGGATGGCCGAAGAACCAGAACAGGTGCTGCCACAGCAAAACCCCGCCGTTGGCCGCGTCGTAGACATGGGCCCCTAGATGTCGATCGGCGGCCAGCCCGAACAGCGCGGCGGTCAGGATCGGGAACGCGATCAGGATCAGGATCGACGTCACCAGGATGTTCCAGGTGAAGATCGGCATCCGGAACATCGTCATGCCGGGCGCGCGCATGCACACCACGGTGGTGATCATGTTGACCGCACCCAGGATGGTGCCCAGACCGGCGACGATCAGGCCGGTGATCCACAGGTCCCCGCCGGCTCCCGGCGAGTGGACCGCGTCCGACAGCGGCGTGTAGGCCGTCCAGCCGAAGTCCGCGGCGCCGCCCGGGACGATGAAGCCGGCCGACGCGGTCAGACCGCCGAAGAGGAACAGCCAGAACGAGAAGGCGTTCAGCCGCGGGAACGCCACGTCGGGCGCGCCGATCTGCAGCGGCAGCACCAGGTTGGCGAAGCCGAACACCACCGGGGTGGCGTACAGCAGCAGCATGATCGTGCCGTGCATGGTGAACAGCTGGTTGTACTGCTCATTCGACAGGAACTGCAGTCCCGGCGCGGCCAGCTCGGTGCGCATCAACAGGGCCATCAGTCCGCCGATGAAGAAAAAGACGAAGCAAGTGACCGTGTACATGATGCCGATCATCTTGTGATCGGTGGTCGTTACCAGTTTGTAGACGAGGTTCCCTTTGGGACCGGTCCGGTCTGGGTACGGACGAACGGCCTCGAATTCTCCCAAGGGGGGCGCTTCGGCTGTCAACAGCTTCTCCAAACAGTAGGACAGGGGCCCAAAAAACAGAGCTGACTCGAATCTTAACCGCCGATCATGGCGACGTCAGGGCTGGTCCTACAAACTGTCGTAAATGGGTCGGCGGGGCGGCGTGTCGGTTCGGCGCGCCGGGGGCACCGGCGGCGGGTGTTAGCGTCTGACGCGTGCTTTTCGGCGTGACCCGACCCGCGTACCTGCGCGCGGCCGCCGCGCTGGCGGCCGCCGTCGCCGTCGCGTGCAGCGGTTGCGGATCCGGCAAACCGGGCGGCAAGGCGTCCACCCCCTCTCTGGTCACCCCCACCACCCAGATCGCGGGTGCCGGCGTGCTCGGAAACGACCGCCGCCCGGACGAATCGTGCGCCCGGGACGCCGCGGCGCCCGATCCGGGGCCGAAGACGCGGCAGGCCCACAACGCCGCCGGCGTCAATCCCGACGTGGTGCAGGTGCCAGCCGAGCCGCAGCGCATCGTGGTGCTGTCCGGCGACCAGCTCGACACGCTGTGCGCGCTGGGCCTGCAGTCGCGGGTGGTCGGCGCGGCGCTGCCGGACGGGTCCTCGAGCCAGCCCGCCTACCTGGGCAGCGCGGTGCGCGGCGTCGCGGGCGTCGGGACCCGCAGCAACCCGGACCTGGCCGGGATCGCGGCGGCCCACCCCGACCTGATCCTCGGTTCGCAGGGGCTGACGCCGAAGCTGTATTCGCAGCTGGCCGCGATCGCCCCGACGGTGTTCACCGCGGCGCCGGGCGCGGCATGGGAAGACAACGCGCGGGGCGTGGGCGCCGCGACGGCGCGCGGCGGCGCGGCCGACGCCCTGCTCACCGGTTTCTCGCAGCGGGCCGGCGACATCGGCGCTCGGCACGACGCCTCCCATTTCCAGGCCTCCATCGTGCAGCTGACCATCGACACGGTCCGGATCTACGGCACCAACAACTTCCCGGCCAGCGTGCTCGGCGCCGTCGGGGTGGACCGGCCGGCAGCCCAACGGTTCACCGACAAGCCGTACATCGAGATCGGCGCCAGCGACGCCGACCTGGCCAAGAACCCGGACTTCTCCGCCGCCGACGCCGACGTCGTCTACGTGTCGTGCTCGTCACCGGCGGCCGCCCAGCGCGCCGCGACCCTGCTGGACAGCAACCCTTGGCGCAAGCTGTCGGCCAACCACGACAACCGCGTCTACATCGTCAACGACGAGATCTGGCAAACCGGCGAGGGCCTGATCGCGGCCCGCGGCATCGTCGACGACCTGCGACTGGTCAACGCGCCCATCAATTAGCGCGCCGGCGAGCGGGTACCCGCACTCCTGATGTGATCCCTAGCGCCTCCGGTGGCCCGGGAACATTACCTTAGCTAAACTTTTTCCGACGGAACCATTTCGAAGAGGGATATTCATGAGCACTGTTTCGGCCTACGCCGCGACCTCGGCTACCGAACCGCTGACCAAAACCACCATCGAGCGCCGTGAACCCGGCCCGCACGACGTGGCTATCGACATCAAGTTCGCCGGCATCTGCCACTCCGACATCCACACGGCCAAGGGCGAGTGGGGCGTGCCGAACTACCCGGTGGTCGTGGGCCACGAGATCGCCGGCGTGGTGAGCGCGGTGGGCTCAGAGGTCACCAAGTACCAGGTCGGCGACCACGTCGGCGTCGGCTGCATGGTGAACTCCTGCGGTCACTGCAGCAGCTGCCAGAACGGCCTCGAGCAGTACTGCAAGAACGGCGCGACCTTCACCTACAACTCCACCGACAAGGACGGCACGCCGACGCAGGGCGGCTACAGCCAGGCGATCGTCGTCGACGAGAACTTCGTCCTCCGCATCCCCGACTCGCTGCCGCTGGACAAGGCCGCTCCGCTGCTGTGCGCCGGGATCACGCTGTTCTCGCCGCTGCGGCACTGGAAGGCCGGCGAGGGCACCCGGCTGGCGATCATCGGCCTCGGCGGCCTGGGCCACATGGGCGTCAAGCTCGGTGCGGCGATGGGCGCCGAGGTGACGGTGCTGTCGCAGTCGCTGAAGAAGATGGAGGACGGGATGCGGCTGGGCGCCAAGCACTACTACGCGACCGCCGACCGCGAGACCTTCAAGAAGTTGCGCGGCAGCTTCGACCTGATGCTCAACACCGTGTCGGCGAACCTGAACCTGAACGACTACCTCAGCCTGCTCGACGTCGACGGCACCCTCGTCGAGCTGGGCATCCCGGAGCACCCGATGGAGGTGGGGGCGTTCGCGCTGGCGCTGGCCCGGCGCAGCCTTTCCGGGTCCAACATCGGTGGGATCGCCGAAACCCAGGAGATGCTGGACTTCTGCGCCGAGCACGATGTGACGCCCGAAATCGAGCTGATCGACCCGGATTACATCAACGAGGCGTACGAGCGCGTCCTGGCGAGCGACGTGCGCTACCGCTTCGTCATCGACATCTCGAAGCTATGACGCGACCTCCGAGGCCTCTTCGGCCTCGGAGCCTCGGGCCGCGATCTCGGCGGCCTCGGCGAATTCGTCGTCGGGAACGACCTCGCTGACGTCGATGCCGGCCAGCGGCCATCCGGCCGCGGCCAGCGTGGCGGCCACCCGGATGATGTTTTCCTTGCCGGCGTCGAATTGCGTCATGTCCGAGATGAATTCGGCGATCTCGTCGCGCTCGATCGCGTGATCGATCGTCTCCGGGGAGCCTTCCTTCGCGGTGATGCCACGCACCACTTCGCGGATCTGGTCGTCGGTCAGCGGCGTGCTGCGCAGCAGGGCCATCAGCGGCACGCGGTCCGGGCCGGGGACGCCGTCGGGGTAGCCGACCTGCAGCCACCGGATGACGGAACGTAAGAAGTGGTGGCGGTGGTCCGAGGATGCGGTTTTCGTCACCAGGACAGTGTCAGGGCACGGGCAGCACCGGCGCTACCGGCCCGTCGCTCCGTCCGCACAATTCATACGCCGTTCACTGCCCGAACATGTCGGCCCCGGGCGCGGCGGCGGGCGGTGTTGTCGGCGCCGGTCCTTACCATCGAGGCGTGCTCATGGCGCTCGTCGTCCTCCCCCTGGCGGGTGCGCTGGTCGTCGGCGTCCTCGAGCACAGCCCCGGAATGGGATTCGCGACGTTCTACCTGCTGCTGCTGGTCGAGGCGCTGTTCGGCTGGGCGACGCGGCGTCGCTGGCCGCGCGGGGGGCGCGCCGACGCCACCCTGCGGGCGGTCGACGCCATGGACGGCGTCGAGTTCGAGGGCTACGTGGCCGCCCGCCTGCGCCGGGCGGGCTGGCGGGTCACGTTCACCCCGGCGGTCGGGGACTACGGCGTCGACCTGATCGCCGAAAAGGACGGCCACTCGGTGGCGGTTCAATGCAAGCGCTACGGCAAAGCGGTCGGCGTCGCCGCCGTCCAGCAGGTGGTCTCCGGGGCCCGCCACCACGGATGCGCCCGCAGCGTCGTGGTGAGCAATCGCGAATTCACCAGGGCCGCAAAGCAATTGGCAAACACCCACGGTTGCCAATTGATCGGCCGCAAGGTCCTACGGGCCTGGGTGCCGCCGCCCGCCGGAAGCGCCAAGGGTCCCGCGGGAAGAAAATCGGCCCAGCCGGTGTCTGAATAGAGGATCGGGCCGGCCCCAGTCCCTCCCCCCGACGTGTGCGGCCGGCCCGATTCCTGAGCTAGCGAGCCTAGAAGTCCCAGTCCTCGTCCTCGGTGACGACGGCCTTGCCGATCACGTAGCTCGAGCCCGAGCCGGAGAAGAAGTCGTGGTTCTCGTCGGCGTTGGGCGACAGCGCCGACAGGATCGCCGGGTTGACGTCGGTCTCGTCGCGGGGGAACAGCGCTTCGTAGCCGAGGTTCATCAGCGCCTTATTGGCGTTGTAGCGCAGGAACTTCTTGACGTCCTCGGTCAGCCCGACCTGGTCGTAGAGGTCCTGGGTGTACTCCACCTCGTTGTCGTAGAGCTCGAACAGCAGCTCGTAGGTGTAGTCCTTGAGCTCGGTGCGCTTGTCCTCGTCGACCAGCGCCAGCCCACGCTGGTACTTGTAGCCGATGTAGTAACCGTGCACGGCCTCGTCGCGGATGATCAGCCGGATCATGTCGGCGGTGTTGGTCAGCTTGGCCCGGCTCGACCAGTACATCGGCAGGTAGAAGCCCGAATAGAACAGAAAGCTCTCCAGCAGCGTCGAGGCCACCTTGCGCTTGAGCGGCTCGTCGCCCTTGTAGTACTGCATGACGATCTCGGCCTTGCGCTGCAGGTTCGGGTTCTCCTCCGACCAGCGGAACGCGTCGTCGATCTCGGCCGTCGAGCACAGGGTGGAGAAGATGTTGCTGTAGCTGCGCGCGTGCACCGACTCCATGAACGCGATGTTGGTGTAGACGGCTTCCTCGTGCGGGGTCAGCGCGTCTGGGATCAGGCTGACCGCGCCGACCGTGCCCTGGATGGTGTCCAGCAGCGTCAGCCCGGTGAATACCCGCATGGTCAGCTGCTTCTCACCCGGGGTCAGCGTCGCCCACGACGGGAGGTCGTTGGACACCGGCACCTTCTCGGGCAGCCAGAAGTTTCCGGTCAGCCGGTCCCAGACCTCGGCGTCCTTCTCGTCCTGCAGCCGGTTCCAGTTGATCGCCGAAACGCGGTCAATCAGCTTCATGTTTTCGGTCACCAGAACCCCACTTCACACGCGGTTTTTGCCTGCAGTCGACTAGAACTCAAACACTACCCCTGGGGTACGACAAGGGAGCGGAACACAAGACGTTGTGTTTGCGTGTCGTGCGTCGGCCGCTTCGTCGAGCGTGCACTGACGGCGAAGAACCGGCGAAATCTGCGCCGCCAGTTCACGCTCGGTGGCCCCGCCGTCGGTCCGATCCGTCTTCGGCCCGCCCCGGCGCGGTGAAGGCCTTGACCGGCAGCGCTTTGGATGTACCATTTGGTACATGTTTACCGAAGACAGTGTCGAGATCGATGCACCGCCGCAGCTCGTGTGGGATGTCTTCAGCGACGTCGAGCGCTGGCCCGAGTGGACCGCGTCGGTGACGTCGCTGGTCGGACGGGACGGCCACGCGCTCGAGGTCGGCAGGCGGTTCGCGATCAAGCAGCCCGGCATGGCGAAGCTGATCTGGAAAGTCACCGAGATCGATCCGGGCGCCTCCTGGACCTGGGTGCAACGCTCCCCCGGCGTCCTGGTGAGCGCCCGGCACTACGTGACCGGATTGCCCGGCGGCCGCACCCTGGTGCGCCAGCAGCTGGATCAGCGCGGCGTGCTCGGCGCGCTGGTCGGTCGGCTGATGGTCAATAAGACCAAGCGATTCCTCGAGCTCGAGGCTCAGGGACTCAAGGCCCGGTCTGAGCAGCTCAGCCGCGCCGATGGCACGCACTCCTGACGCGCAGCGGCGCCGCGAACTACTGGAAACGCTGTTCGAGGAGTTCGCCGCGAACGGCATCGGCAACCGTTCGTTGCGCGAGGTGGCCGCCGCGGTCGGCACCAGTCATCGGATGTTGTTGCACCACTTCGGGTCTCGCGAAGACCTGTTGATCGCGATCGTCGAGGAGGCCGAGCGCCGCCAGATGGCATTGGTGCCCGGGTTACCCATGGACCCGGCCGAGGGCTTCGCCGCGATGTGGGCCGACCTTCGCCGCCCCGAGCTGCGCCAGTTGGAGCGCCTCTTCTTCGAGTGCTATTCGCGCGCCGCCCAGGGCGAAAAGCCGTTCACGCGAATGATTCCCGGCGCGGTCGATGGCTGGCTGCGTGAGGTCGAGTCGGCCGCCGCCGGCGTGCCCTACGACGGCGCGATGGCACGGCTCGGGCTGGCGGTCACGCGTGGCTTGCTGTTGGACCTGGTGGCCACCGACGACGAAGCCGGCGTGGACGCGGCCGCGCAGGCGTTCATCACGCTCTTGGCAACACCGAGATGAGGGTGTCCACAAGCTCCTCGGCGTTGGTGTGCCACTTGTCCAGATCCATGTGCCCGCTCAAATCCAAACCCGTGATCCCGTGGGCACTGGTCAACAGCAGCGCGCCGTAACGCCGCGCCTGCTCGGGACCGGTGATGCGGCCCACGATGTCGAGGAACAGATCCTGCGCGCGTTCGGCCGCCCGCATCGCGTCGGTCGGGTCCCCCGGCGGCGGGGTGAACATCAGCCGATACAGATGCGGCCGGGCACGGCCGAGCCCGATCAGCGAAAGCAGGCCGGAGCGCAACGACTCCTCGGGCGCATCGTCACTGGCCACCAAAACCTCGAGCAGATCCCCCAAATCGCTCAGCGCGTTGGTGGCCACGACGGCGAGTAGCGATTCCTTGTCGGCGAAGTGGCGATACGCCGCGGACCGCGATACACCGGCCCGCGCCCCCACCTCCCGCAGCGTCACCGCCTCGACCCCGCCGAGGTCCAGCAGGGCACCCGCGGCCTCGAGCAGCGAACGGCGGGTGGCCGCGGCGCTTTCCGCGCGTGTCGTCACCCGCCGAGCATAAGCCCGGGTTTGAGTTGACAATGTCAACTTGAAGGCCTAGCTTCAGTTGACAACGTCAACTCAAGTGCCGCACCCCGGACGGAGACCACCATGAATTCCTCCAATCGCATCGATCGCCGGGAGCTGATCGTCGTCACGGGCGCCTCCACGGGCATGGGCGCGGCGACCGCGAAGGAGTTGGCGCGCAGGGGTTTCCACGTCCTTGCCGGTGTCCGTCGCGACGCCGACGCCGACGCGCTGCGCGCCGAAGGCATCGAACCGCTCATCCTCGACATCACCGTCGAGCCGGACGTGGCCGCGCTGGCCGATCGTGTCGCGAATGATCCGCTGCGTCGCCCCCTTCGCGCGCTCGTCAACAACGCCGGCATCGCGATCAACGCTCCGGTCGAGACGTTGCCGATGGCGCAGTGGCGCAAGCAATTCGAGGTCAACCTGTTCGGACACATCGCGATGACGCAGGCGCTGCTGCCGGCCCTGTTAGCCAGCAAAGGCACCGTCGTGAACATAAGTTCCGTCGGCGGCAAGGTCGTCTTGCCGACCTACGGCGCATACGCCGGTTCCAAGTTCGCTCTCGAGGCGGTCAGCGACGCCCTGCGCCGCGAGATCGGCCATCTCGGCGTCAGGGTCGTCGTCGTCGAACCCGGCGCGGTCAAAACCGAAATGGCCGAGCGGGGAATCGCCACCGCGGAGGCACTGATGGCCGACATGACCCCTGTCCAGCTCGCGCGTTACGACGCGCTCGCGGGAGCCGTCACCGCCCAAGCCCGATCGTTCGGCGAGGACGGCGTCCCGGCTGAACACGCCGCCAAGGTGATCGTGAAGGCCGCCACCGCATCTCGCCCCCGCACCCGCTACACCATCGGACGCGACGCCGCGATCCTGGTGCGCGTCAGCCGGCTGGTCTCCGACCGGGTCTTGGATCGCATTGTGCGCCTGAGCCTTCGGTCCTTTGCAAAAGGCGCGCAGTCGAGCGACTTCGCCGATCAGTCGATGGTGTAGACGATCAGCACGTCGGTCTTGGCCCGGCGGGAGACTTCGGATGGGACCGATCCCAGCAGTCGCCCGGCGACGCTGCTGAGCCCGACGTTGCCGACCACGAGCAGGTCGGCCTCGATCTCCTCGGCGAGCTGCACCAGCGCATTGATGGGCGGACCGACGATCGGCTTCTCCTCCACGTCCGTGGCCCCGGCCTGGTGCGCCCGTTCCCTGGCGTTCTGCAGGATCGCGAAGAAAGGGGCCTCGCCCACCGTCCGGTAGTCCTGACCGTGGTCGCTTCCCGGTGGGATGGCGTAGCGGCCCTTTTCCACGGGCACGGGGAGATGCGCGGTCGCGACGATCAATTTCGCGCCGTGATGCGCAGCGATCGCGGCGGCTCGGTCCACCGCACGCAGCGAGGAATCCGAGCCATCGGTGCCGACCACGACGATCTGATAGGCGCTCATTGCCCTCCCAGTGTAAGGCCCGGTAGGCCAGGTGATGCCTACCCGGCGGGGCTCAGATTCTTTTGATCGGTTGTCCCGAAGAACCGGTACTCCTCCGGCTTGACCCCGCGGGTGGCCCGCCAGTACTGCCACGTGTAGCCGCCCCACAGCACCGTGTTCCTGCCGTGCTCGTCGAGATACCAGCTGGCGCAGCCGCCGGTGTTCCACACGGACTGCGAAAGCTTTTGTTGCAGTTCATCATTGAAGCGGTCCTGCGCGGCACGGGTGGGCGCCAGCGCCTGCGCGCCCCTCTTGTCGCAGGTCTTGATCGCGTCGGCGACGTAGTGGATCTGCGATTCGATCATGAACACCACGGAGTTGTGCCCGAGCCCGGTGTTGGGTCCGAGTAGGAAGAACAGGTTCGGTACGTCGGCGACGGTGATGCCGCGGTGCGCGCCGATGCCCTCGCGGTTCCAGCGGTCGACCAGGTCCTCGCCGTGCCGACCCTTGACCTGGACGTAGGTGTAGGAGTCGGTGACGTGGAAGCCGGTGGCGTAGACGATGACGTCCGCCTGGTGTTCCCGGCCGTCGGCGGTGACGATCCCGTCGGGCGTGATGCGGCTGATGGGATCGGTGATCAGTTGGGTCTTGGGGTCCGCGACCGCGCCGTAATAGGTGGAGGAGTTCAGGATTCGCTTGCACCCGATGCGGTAATGCGGCGTCAGTTTGCGGCGCAGCTCGCGGTCCTTCACCGAGCGGCGAATGTTGTATTTGCAGTAGGCCTCGATGAACTTCAGCGCGTTGGGCCGCTTGGTCATCCCGAAGGCCAGCGCCTCCTGGGCCCAGTAGATCCCCAGACGCGTCAGCGCGCGCAGCCCGGGGACGTTTTGCATGGCCCGCCGCAGGGCCGGCGGGATATCGGGGTTGGACCGCGGCACCACCCACGGCGGGGTGCGCTGGTAGAGCTGCAACTCGGCGACCTGCCCGACGATCTCGGGCACGATCTGGATCGCGCTGGCGCCGGTGCCGACGATCGCGACACGCTTGCCGGTCAGGTCGACGCTGTGGTCCCATTCCGCGGAATGGAAAGCGGGACCGGCGAATTCGTGCCGACCCTCGATTTCGGGGAACGACGGGATGTGCAGCGCGCCCGCGCCGGAGATGAGGAACTGGGCGACGTACTCACGGCCGTCGGCGGTGAACACATGCCAACGGTTCTCGTCGTCGTCCCAGTGAGCACGGTCCACCAGGGAGTTGAACACGATGTAGCGGCGCAGCCCGTACTTGTCGGTGACGCCCTTGAGGTAGTCCCAGATCTCAGGCTGGTAGGAGAACGGGTTCTTCCAGTCCGGCTTGGGCTCGAATGAGAACGAATACAGGTGCGACGGGATATCGCAGGCGCAGCCGGGGTAGCTGTTGTCGCGCCAGGTCCCCCCGATGTCGCCGGCCTTTTCCAGGATGACGAAGTCTTGCCCACTGAAGCCCTGCTTTTGCAGGGCGATCGCCATGCCGAGGCCGGAGAAGCCGGTCCCGATGATGATGGCTCGCGTGTGGACGGGCTGGTGTGCGGTTGTCGGCTCGTCTTGTGTCACGACGTCGGTCACGGTGGATCGGTCTTCCTGTTGGTTCACGAAAAATACCCGGTACCCAGGGTATCGGATGCTGTCAACGCCTCAGCTCGCCGCCGGATTGCTGGGCACCACGCTGTGTACCGGCCGGTCGGGATCCATCGAGATGCCGAGCGCCTCGGCGGTGCCGACGATGACCCCCACCATGATCGTCGTCAGGTGGGCGACAAACTGCTCGCGCGGCATGCGCCGGGCGCTTTGCGGGTCGGGACCCAGCCACCATTCGGTGGCCGAGGCGGCCGAGCCGAAGGCCGCGTGCGCGGCCAGCTCGAACGCCGCGTGGTCGAGTTCCATTTCGCGCAGCTCGTCGTCGAACAGGTCGGCCATCGCCAACGTGATCCCCCGGCCCTCGTTGAGGATCTGCGGGCTGGCCGCCGAGCGGCCCTGGATGAACACCCGCAGCACGTTGGGGTGCTGGTCGACCAGGCCCACGTATTCCTCGACGCTGCGACGGATCACCTCGCGCGCCGAGTCGGTCTTGAGGTTCACCGCAGGGAAGATCGCCGTCCAGAGCATGTCGCGCAGGCGTTCACCGATGGCCTGGAACAAGTCGGACTTGTCGTGGAAATGGCGGTAGATCTTCGGCTTGGCCGTGCCGGCCTCCTCGGCGATCTCCCGCACGCTCAGGTCCGGGCCCAGCCGGTCGATGGCGCGGAAGGCCGCGTCCACGATTTCGCCGCGCACCTTCTTGCGGTGTTCGCGCCAACGCTCGCTGCGCGCGTCGACCTTGACCCCCGGCGGCTTCACGCCGGGGTGAGGTGGTCGGGAGGGTCGAGGCATTTTCACCACATCAAGCACCATACCGCGTAGGCCCCGCTGACCTGGGCAGACTCCGCCTCACCAGCGCAGCATCGGAAACGGCCGGCGTGGGTGAGAGGCAGCGTAGCCGAGCAGGCCGCGTGCCAGGAAGGCGTGGAATTTCAGGTACGGCAGTTCCGTCACCACGCCGTTGACGAGGGATCGCGGCAGGGGCCCGCGCAGGAGCCCACGACTGACGTCGACGCGGTCGGCGATGCGAAACGTTTCGATCATCGGGTCCGCAACGGCGCGCAGCTTGTGGTGACAGGTGACCATCGTGCGCGCGTCGCCGACTTCGGCGATGCCGAACTCGCCGGCCAGGCTCGACGCGAGGTCGGCCGAGGGCTCCAAGTAATCGAAGGTGCCCGCCGTCCAGATGCCCAGGTCGTGCACCGCCCACGCGAGCGCCGCCCAGTCGGGCAACGGGGCACCGCGAAGCGCTTGGTGATAGGTCAGTCCCCGATAGACGTGATTTCGGTAGACGGGAAGGTCGGCCCCCAGCGCGTCCTCGTAACGCCGCAGCGCGGCGTCGACGATCGGATGGGCGGTGACCGCGCTCACCGGAGACTTCCCTCGTGCGCTCCTACAGCATGCAGGAGACGCAGCCCTCGACCTCGGTGCCCTCGAGCGCCATCTGCCGCAGCCGGATGTAGTAGAGCGTCTTGATGCCCTTGCGCCAGGCGTAGATCTGCGCCTTGTTCACGTCGCGGGTGGTGGCGGTGTCCTTGAAGAACAGCGTCAGGCTCAGCCCCTGGTCCACGTGCTGGGTGGCCGCGGCGTAGGTGTCGATGACCTTCTCATAGCCGATCTCGTAGGCGTCCTGGAAGTACTCCAGGTTGTCGTTGGTCATGTAGGGCGCCGGGTAGTAGACGCGGCCGATCTTGCCTTCCTTGCGGATCTCCACCTTGCTGGCGATCGGGTGGATCGAGCTGGTCGAGTGGTTGATGTAGGAGATCGACCCCGTCGGCGGGACGGCCTGCAGGTTCTGGTTGTAGATGCCGTGCTCGCGCACCGACTCCTTCAGCCGCTTCCAGTCGTCCTGGGTGGGTATGCGAATGTCCGCGTCGGCGAAGAGCTGACGCACCTTGTCGGTCTGCGGCTCCCACACCTGGTCGATGTACTTGTCGAAGAACTCACCCGAGGCGTACTTCGACCGCTCGAAACCGCCGAAGGCCCTACCCCGTTCGATCGCGATGCGATTCGACGCCCGCAGCGCGTGGTACAGCACGCAGTAGAAGTAGATGTTGGTGAAGTCGATGCCTTCCTCGGACCCGTAGAAGATGCGCTCGCGCGCCAGATAGCCGTGCAGGTTCATCTGCCCCAGCCCGATCGCGTGGGACTCGTTGTTGCCCTGCTCGATCGAGGGCACCGAGGTGATGTGCGTCTGGTCGCTCACCGCGGTCAGCGCGCGGATCGCCACCTCGATGGTCTGCGCGAAGTCTGGCGAATCCATCGCCTTGGCGATGTTCAGCGAACCGAGGTTGCACGAAATGTCCTTGCCCACCTTGGAATACGACAGGTCGTCATTGAACTCCGACGGCGTGGACACCTGCAGGATCTCCGAGCACAGGTTCGAGTGCGTGATCTTGCCCTCGATCGGGTTGGCCCGGTTCACCGTGTCCTCGAACATGATGTAGGGGTAACCGGACTCGAACTGCAACTCGGCCAGGGTCTGGAAGAACTCCCGCGCCTTGATCTTCGTCTTGCGGATGCGCGCGTCGTCGACCATCTCGTAGTACTTCTCGGTCACCGAGATGTCGGCGAACGGCACGCCGTAGACCCGCTCGACGTCGTACGGCGAGAACAGGTACATGTCCTCGTTCTTCTTGGCGAGCTCGAAGGTGATGTCGGGAATCACGACGCCCAGCGAGAGCGTCTTGATCCGGATCTTCTCGTCGGCGTTCTCCCGCTTGGTGTCCAGGAAACGGTAGATGTCCGGGTGGTGCGCGTGCAGGTACACCGCGCCGGCGCCCTGGCGCGCGCCCAGCTGGTTGGCGTAGGAGAACGAATCCTCCAGCAGCTTCATGATCGGGATGACGCCCGAGGACTGGTTCTCGATGTTCTTGATCGGTGCCCCGTGCTCGCGAATGTTGCTCAGCAGCAACGCAACCCCACCGCCGCGCTTGGACAGCTGCAGCGCGGAGTTGATCGAGCGGCCGATCGACTCCATGTTGTCCTCGATGCGCAGCAGGAAGCAGCTCACCGGCTCGCCGCGCTGCTTCTTGCCCGAGTTCAGAAACGTCGGGGTGGCCGGCTGGAACCGCCCGTCGATGATCTCGTCGACCAGCTTCTCGGCCAGCCCGGTGTCGCCGGCGGCCAGCGTCAACGCCACCATCACCACGCGGTCCTCGAAGCGCTCCAGGTAGCGCTTGCCGTCGAACGTCTTCAGCGTGTAGGAGGTGTAGTACTTGAACGCGCCGAGGAACGTCGGGAACCGGAACTTCTTGGCGTAGGCGCGGTCCAGCAGCTCCTTGACGAAGTTGCGCGAGTACTGGTCGAGAACCTCACGCTCGTAATAGTTCTCGCGGATCAGGTAGTCGAGCTTCTCATCCTGGTTGTGGAAGAAGACGGTGTTCTGGTTGACGTGCTGCAGGAAGTACTGCCGCGCCGCCAGCACGTCTTTGTCGAACTGGATCTTGCCGTCTGCGTCGTACAGATTCAGCATGGCGTTCAGCGCGTGGTAGTCCGTTTCACCGGGCAACGCGTGCGCGCCGGAGGTTACAGGCTCTGCAGTGACGGTTGGTGGCACGTCTGTTCCTTCCAGAAGTCAGCCAGGCCCGCGCGAACGGCGTCCACGTCGTCCGGGGTTCCCATCAGTTCGAAGCGGTAAAGGTAGGGCACGCCGCATTTGCGCGAGATCACGTTGCCCGCGTAGGCGAATTCGGCGCCGAAGTTGTTGTTGCCCGCGGCGATGACGCCGCGGATCAACGACCGGTTCTGCTCGTTGTTCAAGAATGCGATGACCTGCTTGGGCACGTAGCCACCGGCGTTGAGGTCCGGGGTGGCGCGGCCGCCGCCGTACGTGGGCAGGATCAGCACGTACGGCTCGTCGACCTCGATGCGGCCATGCAGCGGTATCCGCGTGGCGGGAACACCCAGCTTCTGCACGAAGCGGTGGGTGTTCTCCGACACGGAGGAGAAATAGACCAGGTTGCGTTGCGTGCTATCCATGGCACCGCAACCTCCTTCGTTACCTAACGTCCGTCGCTAAACACTCAAGCGCTGAGCGCCGCCTCCGACAGGGCCTTGATGCGGTCCGGCCGGAAACCCGACCAGTGGTCGTTGCCGGCCACCACCACGGGGGCCTGCAGGTAGCCAAGCGCCATCACGTAGTCGCGCGCCTCGTTGTCCAGCGTGATGTCGACCTTCTCGTAGCCGATGCCCTGCTTGTCGAGGGCCTTGAACGTGGCGCTGCACTGCACGCATGCCGGCTTGGTGTACACGGTGATGCTCATGGAAGCCGCTCCTTTGCGGAAGGTGGGACCTGTAACGGACTGGCAACTACTCGGTACTACGTCTTCGCTGTGTTACAGCGGGCCGTCAAGCCCCCTCATTCCCGTCCTGCGGCCGCCCAGCGTCGAATGACCTGGTGAGCCGATTTCGGGTGGTGAACCAGGCCCCGGTCGGCCTGGTGAACCTGGGATCTGCCGGTGCTCGAAACACTACACCTAGTGGCTGACAAGATGTCGAGATACAACATGTTCGGAATAACATTTCTGAAATTCGCTGGTCGTAGGGCCTCCGCAAGACACGCGCCCGGCGTGTCGCAGGTCACATTTCCACCGAAGGCGCCCATGCGAATGGTTGTATCACCGGACACCGACAACTCCCGGCGGCGCCGGTGCGTCCCGACCGCCCCGGACCGCCACCAGCAAAGCCGCCAGCCGTGGGCTGGCGGCTTCTGCTATGCGATTGCGGCAACCTGGCTGGTCGCCCGGCGGGCGGCTTGTCGACTTCCGCCAATCAGCCGACTTCGGCGGCCAGCTTTCCGATGACATCGCGCACATTGCCCGAGAGCTCGGCGTGCTCCGCGGGCGCCTTGCCCTCCAGGGTCTTGAACGGCACCGAGAGTTTGAGCGAGTCGACCACCCGGGCCCCGGCGATCCCGAACGACTTACGGGTCTCGTCGTGCGCCCACACGCCGCCGTACTGGCCGAAGGATCCCCCGATGACGGCCAGCGGCTTGCCCTTCAGCGCGCCGTTGCCGAACGGGCGGGACAGCCAGTCGATCGCGTTCTTGATGACGGCCGGGATACTGCCGTTGTATTCCGGGGTGACCACGAGCGCGGCGTCAGACTGGGCCGCGGCGGTGCGCAGCGCCGTCACCGGGCCCAGCGGCGGCGCGTCGGCGTTCATCGCGTCGTCGATTTCCTCGTTGTAGAACGGCAGCTCCCCCAGCCCGTCGAACACCGTCACGGTGACACCGTCGGGAGCGATGTCCGCCGCCAACTCCGCGATCTGACGATTGATCGACGCGGAGCGCAGGCTCCCCACTAGCGCCAAAACCTTGATGTTGTCCGCCACCGTCGTAGTTTCCCTTCGCTTGTTGGTTTCCATCCTCGCACGCTGCAACCGGACTATGGTCCGTTTCTATTCCCGCCGCGTTAAAGTACTGGGGTGAGCACTATCGAGCGGCTCGGCGACATGCCCGTCTGGGCACCCCAAGCGCCCGTGCCGGAACGGGGTGACGCGGCGCGCAACCGCGCCCTCCTCGTGGACGCGGCCCGGCGCCTGGTCGCCGAGCGCGGCGCCGACGCGGTCACCATGGACGACGTCGCCGCCGCCGCCGGCGTCGGCAAGGGCACCTTGTTTCGCCGGTTCGGCAGCCGCGCCGGCCTGATGATGGTGCTGCTCGACGAGGACGAGCGAGCCAGCCAGCAGGCTTTCATCTTCGGGCCGCCACCGCTGGGACCCGACGCCACGCCGATGGAGCGGCTGGTGGCCTTCGGCCGGGAACGGATCGGCTTCGCCCACGCCCATCGCGACCTGCTGGCCGAGGCCCACCGCGATCCGCAGACGCGCTACAGCGCGCCCGTCTTGGTGCACCACACCCATATCCGGGTGTTGCTGCAGGCGGCGAACACCACCGGTGATCTCGACGTCCAGACCGACGCCCTGCTGGCCCTGCTGCACGTCAACTATGTGGAACATCAGCTCAACGAGGGCGGTCATACCCTTCAATCCCTGGGCGACGCGTGGGAAAGCCTGGCGCGCAAGCTTTGTGGGCGATAGCCGATGACCGAGCCGACGCCCAGCTGGGTCCTGCACGTCGACCTCGATCAGTTTCTGGCATCGGTGGAGTTGCGCCGCCACCCCGAGCTGACCGGGCTGCCGGTCATCGTCGGCGGCAGCGGCGATCCGACCGAACCGCGCAAGGTGGTCACCTGCGCCTCGTATGAGGCCCGGGAATTCGGCGTGCACGCGGGGATGCCGTTGCGGACGGCCGCGCGCCGCTGCCCCGAGGCGACGTTTCTGCCGTCGGACGCGCCCGCCTACGACGCGGCGTCCGACGAGGTGATGGGGTTGCTGCGCGACCTGGGACACCCGGTCGAGGTGTGGGGCTGGGACGAGGCGTACGTCGGGGTGACGGGCGCCGATCCGGCCGAAGTGGCCGAACAGATCCGAACCGTCATCTCGTCGGAAACTCACTTGTCCTGCTCGGTGGGAATCAGTGACAACAAACAGCGCGCCAAGGTCGCGACCGGCTTCGCCAAACCCGCGGGCATCTTCGCGCTCACCGACGCGAATTGGATGACCCTGATGGCGGACCGCCCGGTCGACGCGCTTTGGGGCGTGGGCCCCAAGACGGCGAAAAAGCTTGCAGCGCTGGGGATATCGACGGTGTGGGAGCTCGCGCACAGCGATGCCGAGGTGCTGACCGCAACGTTCGGCCCACGCACCGGCCTCTGGCTGCTGCTACTGGCCAAGGGCGGCGGTGACGCGCGAGTCAGCGCCGAGCCGTGGCTCCCGCGCTCGCGCAGCCACGTCGTCACCTTCCCGCGTGACCTCACCGACCGCGCCGAAATGGATTCGGCCATCACGCAATTGGCCGAACAGGCGCTGGCGGACGTGCTCGCGTCGGGCCGGATCGTGACCCGGGTCGCGGTCACCGTGCGAACCGCGACCTTCTACACCCGCACCAAGATTCGCAAGCTGGACGCACTGACCACCGATCGCGACACCATCGTCGCCGCGGCGCTGCGCGTCCTGGACCTATTCGAGCTCGACCGCCCGATTCGGCTGCTCGGGGTGCGCCTCGAGCTGGCCATGCCGGGCTAGCGGCGCGGGGGCGGGCCGCAACGCGCGGCTGAACACCACGTTGACCTGGCGCATGGCCACGCTGTAGGGCCACCACGCCAGCCGCTTGAACGCGTACAGCGCCCGGATGTCGGGCGAGGTGTAGATCAGGTAGCGGTTCTTGGCGACGCCGGCCAAGATCTTCGCGGCGGCCTTCTCCGGCGAGACGGCGTGGCCGCTGAACCGGTTCACCCAGCGGGCCACCTTCGGATCTTCGCGGTCCACGCCGGCGATCTCCACGGTTTGCACCAGAGGCGTGTTCACCGCGCCCGGCACCACGACCGAGACCCCGATGCGGTGGCGGGCCAGATCGAAGCGCAACACCTCCGACAGCCCGCGCAAGCCGTACTTGCTCGCGCTGTAGGCGGCATGCCACGGCAGCGCGACCAACCCGGCCGCCGAGGACACGTTCACCAGGTGCCCGCCGTTGCGGGCCGCCACCATCGCCGGGACGAACGTCTCGATGACGTGGATCGGACCCATCAGGTTGATCGCGATCATCTTGCTCCACTGCTCGTGCGTCAGCCGATCGACGGTTCCCCAGGCGGACACTCCGGCGATGTTGAGCACGACGTCCATGCTCGGGTGGTCGCGGTGGATGTCGGCGGCGAAGGCCGCCACCTCGCCGTAGTCGGCGATGTCGAGGGCCCGATGCGCGGGGACTCGCGCGCCGAGCGCGCGGGCGTCGGCCACCGTCGACTCCAGGCCGTCGCGGTCGCGGTCGGTCAGATACAGTTCGGCGCCCTGCGCCGCCAGCCGCAGCGCGGTGGCGCGGCCGATGCCGCTGGCCGCGCCGGTGACCAGGCACCGTTTGCCTGCGAAGTACCCCTGCTGCCCCATTGCCGTGACGATACCGGCGGTAACGGTCTACGGGCGCCCGGCCCACAGCGCGTGCAGCCACAACCGCTCGAGCACGCGCACGCGACGGTCGAGATCGCTGTCGCGGCCGGCCAGGATGGGATCGCCGGTCAGCATCAGCGCGGTGGTGCCGGCCAGGGTGCGGATCAGGGTGGGCAGGTCGTCGCTGATCGGGTGGGCGGTCCCGGCCTTCATCTCGGCCTCGACGATGGCGACGATCTGGCCCAGCACCACCTCGAATTGCTGGTCCATCAGGTTGCGGATCTCGACGTCGGTGTTGCGGGCCTCGTTGCAGGCGGTCATCACCGGGTCGTTGTGCGCGTACACCGCAGCCGCGCTGCCGACCATGCGTTTGGCGAACTGCTCCGGCGACTCGCCCGGCTGGCGGGGTGCGAAATCCTGCGTGAGCTCCTCGAGTTCCGCGGCGGCCTCGGCCATCAGCTGGGCGAGCACGGCGTACTTGGAGTCGAAGTAGAAGTAGAAGCCGGACCGGGCCACCCCGGCCCGAAGGCTGATGGTGCTGACCGACAGCTCCGCGAATGGCTTTTCCTGCAGCATTTCCCGCACGGCCTGCAGGATCGCCTGGCGCTGTTTGTCACCGCGCCGCTGCCCGCCCGGCTCACCGGTGGCGGGGTGGATGCTCATTCCCTGACCTTGCACCACGCCGATCAAAAAGCAAACTTGACAGCCGTCAAGTTTTTCCCGAAGGTTAGGGGACAGTGACGGCTGTCACGTGGGAGGGACCGCAAAGGAGCGTCTATGACCGCCACCATCAGCACCCCGCAATACCTGCTGGACCAGGCGCGCCGCCGGTTCACGCCGTCGGTCAACAACTTTCCCGGGATGGGCGCGGTAGAGCGCAAGCTGCGCACCGTCCAGTTTCCCGAGCACGTGCTGGCCGAACCGCCGCCGGGCAGCGGGCTCAAAGCGGTGGTGGGTGACGCGGGGCTGCCGGTCATCGGGCACATCATCGAGATGCTGCGCGGCGGCCCGGATTACCTGATGTTCCTGTACGAGACCAAAGGCCCGCTCGTCTTCGGCGACTCGCCGTTGCTGCCATTCGTCGCGGCGCTCGGCCCGGACGCCGCCCAGGAGCTCTACTCGAACCGCAACAAGGATTACTCCCAGCAGGGCTGGACCCCGGTGATCGGCGCCTTCTTCAAGCGCGGCCTGATGCTCCTGGACTTCGAAGAGCACCTGTTCCACCGGCGGATCATGCAGGAGGCGTTCATCCGGTCCCGGCTCGCCGGATACGTCGAGCACATGGACCAGGTGGTGTCGCAGGTCATCGCCGACGACTGGGTGATCGACGACCCTCGCTTCCTGCTCTACCCCGCGATGAAGGAGCTGACCCTCGACATCGCGTCGATGGTGTTCATGGGCCACGAGCCGGGCACCGACCGCGAGTTGGTGACCAAGGTGAACAAAGCCTTCACGATGACCGTCCGCGCCGGCAACGCGATCATCCGCAACCCGATCCCGCCGTTCACGTGGTGGCGCGGAATCAGGGCCCGGCAACTGCTGGAGAACTACTTCGACGAACGCGTCAAGGAGCGCCGCGGCAAGGAAGGCAGCGACCTGCTGACCGTGTTGTGTCAGACCGAGGACGAGGACGGCAACCGCTTCTCCGACGAGGACATCGTCAACCACATGATCTTCTTGATGATGGCCGCCCACGACACCTCCACCACCACCGCGACGAACATGGCTTACCAGCTCGCCGCGAATCCGCTGTGGCAACAACGCTGCCGCGACGAGTCGGACCGCCTCGGTGATGGGCCGCTCGACATCGAGTCGCTGGAGAAGCTCGAATCGCTGGATCTGGTGATGAACGAGTCGATCCGGCTGGTTACGCCGGTGCAGTGGGCGATGCGCCGAACGGTGCGCGACACCGAACTGCTGGGCCACTACCTACCGAAGGGCACCAACGTCACCGCGTTTCCGGGGGTGAACCATCTGCTCCCGGAGATCTGGACCGACCCCCTGAAGTTCGACCCGGAACGGTTCACCGAGCCCCGCAACGAACACAAGCGCCACCGGTACGCGTGGACTCCGTTCGGCGGCGGCGCGCACAAGTGCATCGGAATGGTGTTCGGCCAGTTGGAGATCAAGACGATCATGCATCGGCTGCTGCGTCGCTACCGGCTCGAGCTGCCCCGTCCGGGTTACGAGTCGAAGTGGGACTACCGCACCATCCCCATTCCGATGGACGGCATGCCGATCGTGCTGCGCCCGCTCTGAGATCAGCCGATCAACCGGTTCGCGCAGGCGATCATCGCGCGCAGGGCCGACTCCGTCGGATCGTCGGAGAAACCCACGGCCCACTCGTCGCGGGCGCCGTCGCCGCCGCGGACGAACGTCGCGGTGCGCCCACCGGATTGCATCTGATGAAAGTTGAGGATTTCCACCGGGATTCCGCGCTCGTGCAGCATCGCGCCGAGGGCCGCGATGGGACCGCACGCCGCGGCGGTCGAGGTTGCGATGCGGTCACCCACGGCGATGACGGCCCGGAAGTTGCGGGCGTGCGGACCCACCCGCCGGTCGGTGTCGGTGCACTCCCACGTGCCCAGCCGGACGGGTCCCGCCGGGCCGTACGTCGCGACGAATCGCTCCCAGGTCATCGCGCCCGCCCGCTCCCGCAGACCCCGGGGCAGCGCGGCGCCGAACTGCCGGGCGAACCACACCGTGGCGAGGCATTGGCTGGCTGAAATGCTGGAGGGGTCGAGCCGCTCGGGGATAGTCATGTGCCGGTCTTCTTCGGTCGAATCCAGTGACCGACGGCGGTAGCTTCCGACCCACAGCGGGGGGTCGGTCTAGGTCAGACCCCGCTGCGGGTGCTAGCTACTACCACGCGATCGAGAAGACGCACGAGGCCCGACATTAGCCGCACACCCGCCTGACGTGCAAGTTCCGCGGATAAAACAAGTCGGCAAAACGTTGGTTTACGCGTGTGCAACAGGGGGTATGAAGCGGAGGCGACAGTCATTCAACGGCTGTGCAATTACCCCTTACACATGGATGAAAGAAGGCTCATCATGAAGGCGAAGGGCACCAGGAAAAACCTCAAAGCTGCCGCGGCGGCCGCCGGGGTCGCCGCGGTGTTACTACTCCCGACCGGATGCGCGTCGGCCGCGGCCGGCAGCGGCGGCCTTGTCGGCGGCACCACCGGTGGCACGGTCGGCGGGATCGTGGGCGGCATTACTGGCGGCCTCGGCCTTTAACTGATTACGTCGAGCAGCCCTCGGGTCTCCCGGGGGCTGCTTGCGTTCAACCCGTCGGCCCCGCCGACGCGTCGAAGCGGAGATACGCCTGGATGGTCGTGCCGCTGGGGGTGGTGTAGGTGCGCACCAGATCCGAAATGGCGTTGACCAGGTACAGGCCCCGGCTGGCGGGGCCGCAGGGACCCGGGTCCAGCCGGCCGACCAACGGATCGTCGAAGCATCCGGTGTCCCGCGCCTCGCACACCAGATAACCGTCGTCGCGCCAGAAGGCGAGCTGGCAGGCGCCGTCGGTGTACATCAAGCTGTTGCTGGCCAGCTCGGTGGCCACCAATTGCAGGTCCTCGATCCCGTCCTGGGACAACCCGATCCAGCCGGCGTAGTCGACCGCGAAGGACCGCGCGGGGCTGAGGTCCGTGGACTTGCTGACCGTGTAGGTCACGGCGCCCGGGTTGGCGGGCAGCGGCCGGTTGCAGCGCCGCAGGGCGGCGTCGGGGGCGTAGTCGGGGCTGCGTTGCAGCGCACCACCGCGCAGAAGCAGGGGATGCGTGGCCCGGGCGTCGGCCAGCACCTCGTCGGCAAGCCGGCTCCCGTCGTAGAGACATAGATTGGTCGCCTGGTAGCCGTCCATCGCCCCGTTGACCAACGCCTCGTGTTCCACGCAGGCGACCAATTCCTCGCCGCTGCGGCCGGGCCAGGCGAGTTGACTGACGATCCGCACCCGCCGGTCGGGATGGTCGTCGACGAAGGCGCCCTCCATCGCCATGAACCGGCTCGGGTTGCGGGCCTCCTCGGTGACGTCGACCGTCTGCACTTCATGCGGCAAGCCGCCGTCGGCCGCCATCGCGTCGTGCAGCAACGCCAGCTTGTCGGACGGCACCGCGACCAGTACCGCCTCGCCGGCCGCCAACCCGTCGCCGATGAAGCGGGTCACCGCATCCAGATACTCCTGCTGGGATTGGTAAATAAGCGCGGAGTGGACGAAGCCGATCTGGGTGCCCGCCATCACTCCGGCACTCTCACTTTCGATCACGAATGCCAACCCCCTGCTGGACCGGCCGTTAACTTTCTCCCTCCTCAGTACCCCCGAGAAGCCTTCGATATACCGAGCTACAGATCACATCCCGGACTCAGTACGTGTCACAGCCACCAGGAGGCGGCGGCATCCAGATGACGGCGAACGCGATAGCGGGCCAGGCTCTCGTCGCCCGCCTCGATCGCGTCCGCGATCCGCAGGTGCGCGTGGTGGACCGCAAGGACGTCGGCCCAGGTCGGCGGCGCCTGCCCGGTGCTCGACCAGTGCCGGCGGAACAGCTCGACGATGATGCGCAGGAACAGGTCGAGCAGCGTGTTGCCGGCCAGCTGGGCCAGTCCGATGTGGAACCGGAACTCTTCGGCCGCCGCGGCGCCCAGATCGCCGGGTGTTTCGGAGACCTCGGACCGGTGGGCGGTCAGGAACGCGGCCACCTCGGATTCGCCGCGCCGCTTGACCACCTTGGCGACGTTGTCGATCTCGATGGCGTCCCGGACGCAGCGCAGGTCTTCCCGGCTCGGATCGCGGTACTGCAGGTACAAGGCGACGGTGTCGATGCTGGCTTGCGCCTGGGGTTGAGCGATGACGAGGCCACCGCCCGGTCCGCGGCGCATGTGCGCGATCGAGTGGTATTCGAGCAGCCGGACCGCCTCGCGAAACACCGCCCGGCTCACCCGGTATCGCTCCAGTAGGGCCGCCTCCGTGCCGAGGACGGAACCGACCCGCCAGCCGTCGGCGGCGATGTCGTCGCCGATCGTGACCGCCAGCATCTCCGCGAGTTTGCCGCGGGGCGCCTCAATGTTCAGCGGCCGCCGCTTGCGCCGCCGGCTCGCGGTGCCGGGGTGATGGTGCTGCAGCCAGGCCGTCACGGCCTCGACGTGGCGTTCGGACAGCGTTTTTGCCCGCGCCGGGTCGCCGGAGGTGACGGCCTCGACGATCTCGGAGTGATCGACGTGCATCCGGTCGACCGCCTCGATGGCCTCGGTGGCCGTGTTTGTTCGCGACTGCAGGGCGTAGCGGGTGGTGAGCCGCATCAGCACGTCGATAAACAGTTGCAGCACCGGGTTTTTCGATTGCTCGGCCAGGGCGATGTGGAACTCGTCGCGCGGCGTCGGCAGCCCCGGCTGCCATTCTTCTTCGCCCCGCAACACCGCCCGCAGCCGCGCGATGCCCGCCTCGTCGATCCGCTCCGCGGCCAGCGACGCGGCCAACGGTTCGAGCACCAAGCGCGCGTTGAGCAGGTCACCCAGCGTGGTGCCCAGATACTCGAGATAGATGACGACGGCGCGAGTGGCGGGGCCCGCGTCGGGCTCGCAGATGATCAGCCCGCCGCCCGGCCCACGCCGCATCCGTGCCACCTGATGGTGTTCGACCAGCCGGACAGCCTCCCGCAGCACCGAGCGGCTAACCCCGAATCGCTCCTGCAAGGCGTGTTCGGAACCCAGCGATTCCCCGGTGGCCCAGCCGCGGCGGACGATGTCGGCCTCGAGCTCGCGCGCGATCTTCGACGCCAGCTTGTTCGCCAGGCCGGTGCTCATGTCAGGACCAATAACGTATCGGCGCAACAATTTTCAGCATGTGAGCAACATGCAGCCGGCGACGGGCCCGCCTCCCACGGACACCACGCCGACCTCCGGGCGACGCGAAACCTGCCGCTCCCCCGCCTCGCCGCGCAACTGCAGACACCCCTCGTGCAGCGCCCAGTAGCCGTGCATGCGCCCGGCCGACAGCTGACCGCCGTAGGTGTTCAGGGGCAGCAACCCGTCGCGGGCGATCCGCGCGCCACCCTCGACGAAGGGCCCCGCCTCGCCGTCGCCGCAGACTCCCAGGGCCTCCAGCCATGCGAGGGTCAGATAGGTGAACCCGTCGTACAGCTCGGCGACCTCGAGATCCGACGGCTTGAGGTCGGTGCGCGACCACATCTGCGCCGCCGCGTCCGACATCGCCATCTTCGGGTAGTCGTCCCGGTGAAACCAGCCGCCGGCGCCGTCGGACCCACCGATCGCCTCCACCGCGACCGCGCGGTGCGGGCAGTCGCGCGCGTACTCGGCGTGCGAAACCACCACCGCGATCGAGCCGTCGATCGGGACGTCGCAGTCCAGCAGCCCGAACGGGGTGGAAACCGGCCGCGCGCTGAGGTAGTCGGCCATGGTCATCGGGTCGCGGTACACAGCGCGCGGATTCAACGCGGCATTGCGCCTGCCGTTGAGGGCCACCCAGCCGAGCTGTTGCTTGGTGGTGCCGTACAGCTCCATGTGGCGCCGGCAGTTGAGCGCCAGCCAGTTCGCGGCGGAGTACGCGTTCGCGGCGACGAGGTCATTGACGTCGTCCATCGCGCCGACGGCGGGGCGGTCGGCGCCCTCGGGCGCCTCGAACATCCGCGCAAGGGGCGGCGCGGGCGCGTTCTCCTGCGGCTTCACCGGGACGGTGCCCCCGAGCATCTGGATCGTCCGGTACACCACCACGTGGCGGGCGCGCCGCTCGGCGACCGCGCGGCAGGCCGACATCACCGGGCTGAGCAAGCCGCCGGTGCCGAAGCCCGAACCGCAATCCGCGGCCTCGATTCCCAGCTCGGCGTTGACCTCGCCTGCGGGGGTGTCACCCAGCGTTGCGATGCCGTCGATGTCGGAGGCGACCAGCCCGGCGTCCTCGACGGCGGCCCGCACCGCCTCCATGGTCAGGTCCAGGCCGGCGATGCCGGTGCGGCGGCCGATCCGGGAGATGCCGATGCCGGACAGAATCGCGTCCTTTTCGAAATGCGTCATGCCCACCGCCCGTCAGCCCATAGCCCCGCATCGAATCAATTGAGTGTACTGTATTCGTCGTGCCGGACGAGCCGCTGCTCATCGAATACTGCGCCGACTGCGCGCGTTGGGTGCATCCGCCTGCCGGCGTGTGCCGCACGTGTGGCGGAAAGCTGGCCGCGCGGCCCGTTTCCGGGCGGGGAGCGGTCTTCACGTACACGGTGAACCACCACCCGTACAACCCGGAACTGCCCGTCCCGTATGTGATCGCCATCGTCGAACTCGCCGAACAACAGGGCCTGCGGGTGGCGGCCAACATCGTTGGCTGCGAACCCGATTCGGTCAAGTGCGGGATGCCCGTCGAACTGCAGCCGGAAACGGGCAGCGGCGGGGCGCCGCTGTTCACGCCGGCCTGAGCCTCGACCGGGCTAGTTGATCAGCGGGTCGCGCGGCATGCCGAGAATCCGCTCGGCGATCTGGTTGCGGGTGACCTCCGAGGTGCCCCCCGCGATCGCCATGCCACGGGCTCCCATCGTCAGCCGGCCGACCACCGCGGCGGGGCCGTCCATCAGCGCGACCTCCGGCCCCGACAGCGCCGCCCAGATCGCGGCGCCGTCCACCATGTGCTCGGCCAGCTTGAGCTTGGTGATGTTGCCCTCCGGACCGGGCCCCGCCCCCTCGACGCTGCGCGCGGCGCGCCGCAGGTTCAGCAGCCGCAGGGCGTGATCGTCGGCGAGGAAGGACCCGATCCGAATCGGCGCCCCGGCCAAGCGATCTGACTGCTGCGAAGCGAGCTGCACCAGCGTGGCCGCCAGGCCCTCGTAGAACGATCCGCTGCCGCCGATGCTGACCCGCTCGTTGCCCAGGGTCGCGCGGGCCACGGTCCACCCGGAGTTGGGCGCGCCGACGACATCCTCGTCGGGGACGAACACGTCGTTGAAGAACACCTCGTTGAATTCCGAGCCGCCGGTGATCTGCCGCAACGGCCGCACCTCGACGCCCGGGCCCTTCATGTCGATGATCACGGTCGTGATGCCGGCGTGCTTGGGGGCATCCGGGTCGGTGCGCACGGTGGCCAGGCCGCGTGCGCAGTATTGCGCCCCGCTGGTCCACACCTTCTGCCCGTTGATCTTCCAGCCGCCGTCGACCCGAACGGCGCGGGTCTTGACCGACGCCGCGTCGGAGCCGGCCTCGGGTTCGGAGAACAGCTGGCACCAGATCTCTTCCTGGCGGAGCGCCTTCTCCACGAATCTTTCGATCTGCCAATCGGTTCCGTGCTGGATCAGGGTCAAGATCACCCAGCCGGTGATGGAGTAGTCGGGCCGCTTGATGCCGGCCGCGCGGAACTCCTCCTCGATGACCAACTGCTCCACCGCGTCGGCGGCCCGACCCCAGGGCTTGGGCCAGTGCGGCATGACGTAGCCCGTCTCGATCAGTTTGTCCCGTTGCGCCTCTTTGTCCAGCTTGGCGATCTCGGCGGCGTCGGCGTGGATGCGGGTGCGCAGTTCCTCCGCCTCGGGCGGCAGGTCCAAACTGTTCTCCCGCTTGGCGCCGGCGGCGGTGCGCTCGAAGACATCCCGGGCCGGCGCGTCACCGCCGAACAGCGCCGCGATCACCAGCGCGCGGCGCAGGTGCAGATGCGCGTCGTGCTCCCAGGTGAAACCGATGCCGCCGTGCACCTGGATGTTCAGCTCGGCGTTGCGCGCATAGGCGGGAAACGCCAGGGCCGCCGCCACCCCGGCGACCAGTTGGAACTGGTCCTCGTCCTCGCTCGCCGCGCGCGAGGCGTCCCACACCGCGGCGATCGCCGACTCGGCGGACACCAGCATGTTCGCGCAATGATGCTTGACCGCTTGGAAAGTCGCGATGGTCCGGCCGAACTGCTGGCGCACCTTGGCGTAGTCCACGGCGGCCTCCACGCAGTCCGCGGCGCCGCCCACCGCCTCGGCGGCCAGCAGCGTGCGGGCCCGGGCCAGCGCCGCGGCCCGGGCACCCGTCAGGATGTCGTCGGCGCCGACGTCCACGTTTTCGAGACGGACGCGACCGGACCGCCGGGTCGGGTCGAAGTTGTCCGGCACCTGCACCGTCACGCCGGCGCGGCCGCGCTCCAGCACGAGCACGTCCTCGCCCGCGGCGACCAGCAGCAGCTCGGCCAGCCCGGCGCCCAGCACGATCCCGGCGTCGCCGTCGGCGACCCCGTTCTTGAGCTGCACATTGCCGTCCAGGCCGATCCCCGCGGTGATGGTCCCGTCGATCAACCCGGGCAACAGGCGCGACTTCTGTTCGGCGCTACCGTCTTTGGCGAGCACCGCCGAGGCGATCACGGTCGGCACGAACGGGCCCGGCGCCACGGCGCGGCCGAGTTCTTCGACCACCACCACGAGTTCGGGCAGGCCGAAGCCGGAGCCGCCGTGCTCCTCGTCGATGTGCAGGCCCAGCCACCCCAGTTCGACGAGGTTCTGCCAGAACGGCGGCCGGGATTCCTCGGCGGCGTCGAGCAGGGACCGCGCCGCCCAACGGGCCTTCTGCGAGGTCAGGAACGCGCGGGCGACATCGGCGAGTTCGCGGTGGTCGTCGGTCAGTGCGATACCCATGAGGGGCCCTCCTCGCTACCGGCTGGGTAGCCTGCCCCGCTTCGAGGGGAAGCGGGGCGGCTGCCTAAAGAGTGTACTTAATGCGGGGCGGGCGGCTTGTGGGGGTGGCCTACTTGGGCGCGAACCGCTGGCCGGCGTCCAGCCGCAGGCACTGGCCGTTGAGCATCGGGTTGTCCACGATGGCCGCCGCCAGCTTGGCGTACTCGATCGGCCGGCCGAGGCGCTTGGGGAAGGCCGCGTCCTTGGTGAGCGCCGACGCGAATTCGTCCGGGATGCCCTGGGTCAGGCCGGTGGCGAACAGGCTCGGCGCGATCGCCAGCACCCGGATGCCCAGCGAGCCCAGGTCGCGCGCCATGGTCAGGCACATGCCCGCGACGCCCGCCTTGGCGGCGGTGTAGGCGACCTGCCCGATCTGGCCCTCGAAGGCCGCGATCGAGGCGGTGTTGATGATGACGCCGCGCTCCTCGTCCTCGGGCTCGTTCTTGGCCATGTGGGCGGCGGCCAGCCGGCTGATGTTGAAGGTGGCGATCAGGTTGAGGTCGATGACGGATTGGAAGGATTCGAGGTCGTGCGGGCCGGATTTGGTCATCGTCCGCTTGGCGATGCCGCCGCCGGCGGTGGTGATGATGACGTGCAGGCCGCCCAGCTTGTCGACGGCGGTCTGCAGCGTCTCCTCGGTGCCGGTGAAGTCGGTGACGTCAACCGGGTAGAACGCGCCCTTGACGCCCTCGGCGACCGTCTTGCCGTCGGAGCCCTCGCGGTCGAGGATCGCGACCTGCGCCCCGCGCTCGGCCAGCAGCTCCGCCGAGGCGCGACCCATCCCCGACGCGCCGCCGATGACGACGACCTTCTTTCCGTTGATCTCCATCCGGGCCTCTCCTTGTGGGTTGTCAGATTCCTAGCAATCTGTAACGTTAGGTAGCACGCTAGCGTGTCCGCCCCCGAGGGTTGACCCCGCCTTGTCGGTGAGCCGTGACAAGCTGATTTGGTGCTCCTTGTCGACGTGGCGACGACGTCGCTTGACGTGGGCGGAACGTCGTCGCGGCTGAGCAAGGTCGCCCACATCGCCGACCTCTTGCGCCGCGCCGCCGACGACCCCGACGGCGGCGTCGCGATCGTGGTCTCCTGGCTCTCCGGTGAGCTGCGGCAGCGCCAGATCGGGGTCGGCTGGGCGTCGTTGCGGTCCCGCCCGCCACCGGCGCCGCATCCGACGTTGACCGTTACCGGGGTGGACGCCCGCTTCTTCCAGATCGGGGCGGTGTCGGGCAAAGGGTCGCAGGCCCGGCGCGCCGAGCTGATCGCCGACCTGTTCGCCGCCGCGACGGAAGCCGAGCAGGCGTTTCTGCTGCGGCTGCTCGGCGGGGAGCTACGCCAGGGGGCGCTGGCCGGGATCATGGCCGACGCGGTGGCCAAGGCCGCCGGCATCCCGGTCGCGTCGGTGCAACGGGCCGCGATGCTGGGCGGAGACCTGCCCGCCGTCGCGGCGGCGGCCTTGGGTACCGGGGCGCCGGGCCTGGAGGCGTTCACCCTGCGGGTCGGCCGGCCGGTCGGGCCGATGCTGGCGCAGACCGCCACCGGGGTAGCCGACGCGCTCGAGAGGCACGGCGGGACAACGATTTTCGAGGCGAAGCTGGACGGCGCCCGGGTGCAGATCCACCGGTCCGGCGACGACGTCACCGTCTACACGCGCAGCCTCGACGACGTCACCGCCCGCCTGCCCGAGGTGGTAGAGGCGACGCTGGCGCTGCCGGTGCGCGACCTCATCGCCGACGGCGAGGCGATCGCGCTGCGGCCCGACAACTCACCACACCGCTTCCAGGTCACCGCGTCGCGGTTCGGCCGATCGGTCGATGTGGCCAAAGCCCGTGCGGCGCAGCCGCTCTCGGTGTTCTTCTTCGACATCCTGCATCGCGACGGCGTCGACCTGCTCGACGCGCCGACCACCGAGCGGCTGGCGGACCTGGACGCGCTGGTGCCGGCCGCGCAGCGGGTGGATCGGCTGCTCACCGCGGACCCGGAGACGGCGGCCGGATTCCTGGACGCGACGCTGGCCGCCGGCCACGAGGGCGTCCTGGCCAAGGCGCCGGACGCGCCGTACCAGGCGGGCCGCCGCGGCGCGGGCTGGCTGAAGGTCAAGCCCGTGCACACCCTGGACCTGGTGGTGCTCGCCGTCGAGTGGGGATCGGGGCGCCGAAGCGGCAAGCTGTCCAACATCCACCTCGGGGCGCGCGACCCGGCCACCGGTGAATTCGTCATGGTGGGAAAGACTTTCAAGGGCATGACCGACGCCATGCTGGACTGGCAGACCGCGCGGTTCAGCGAACTCGCCGTCGATGGGACGGACTCCTACGTCGTGCGGCTGCGGCCCGAGCAGGTGGTCGAGATCGCGCTGGACGGGGTCCAGAAATCCTCGCGCTATCCCGGCGGTGTCGCGCTGCGGTTCGCCCGGGTGGTGCGCTACCGCGACGACAAAAGCCCGGCCGAGGCGGACACCATCGATGCCGTGCGCGCGCTGTATTGACAAAGCACGCGCAATTCGTTTCCCGGGCGTAGGGTTTCGGCCGTGGCAGTCAAGGAGCAGGACAAAGACGTCAGCTACATCCACACCGACAACGACCTGCCGCCCGTCGCGATCGTCGACCGCTCCCCCATCACCGCCCGGCACAAGATCGTGTTCGGGGTCATCGCCGTGCTCGGCGCCGTCGCGTGGGCCAGCATCGCGTTCGCCCGCGGCGAGACGGTGAACGCGGTCTGGTTCGTGGTCGCGGCGATCTGCACCTACATCATCGGCTACCGGTTCTACGCCCGGCTGATCGAAATGAAGATCGTTCGCCCGCGCGACGATCACGCCACCCCGGCCGAGGTGCTCGACGACGGCACCGACTACGTGCCCACCGACCGGCGCGTGCTGTTCGGGCATCATTTCGCCGCCATCGCCGGGGCCGGGCCGCTGGTCGGCCCGGTGCTGGCCACCCAGATGGGTTACCTGCCGGGCAGCATCTGGATCATCCTCGGCGCGGTGTTCGGCGGCTGCGTGCAGGACTACCTGGTGCTGTGGATCTCCACCCGCCGCCGGGGCCGTTCCCTGGGCCAGATGGCCCGCGACGAGCTGGGCGCGGTGGGCGGGGCGGCCGCCCTGCTCGGGGTCCTGGTGATCATGGTGATCCTGATCGCGGTGCTGGCCCTGATCGTGGTCAAGGCGTTGGCCGAAAGCCCCTGGGGCGTGTTCTCCATCGCCATGACCATTCCCATCGCCCTGTTCATGGGGATCTACCTGCGGTTCCTGCGCCCCGGGCGGGTGTCGGAGGTCTCGGTGATCGGGTTCGCGCTGCTGCTGGCCGCGGTGGCGTCCGGCAACTGGGTCGCCGAAACACCTTGGGGCGCATCCTGGTTCACGCTGTCCCCGGTGACGTTGTGCTGGTGCCTGATCGTCTACGGTTTCGCCGCATCGGTGTTGCCGGTGTGGTTGCTGCTGGCGCCGCGCGACTACCTGTCCACGTTCATGAAAGTCGGCGCCATCGCGCTGCTCGCGGTCGGCATCTGCATCGCGCGGCCGGTCATGCAGGCGCCCGCGATCTCGCAGTTCGCCACCAAGGGCAACGGTCCGGTGTTCGCCGGCTCGCTGTTCCCGTTCCTGTTCATCACCATCGCGTGCGGCGCCCTGTCGGGATTCCACTCGCTGATCTCGTCCGGGACGACGCCCAAGCTGCTGGAGAAGGAAGGCCAGATGCGGCTGATCGGCTACGGCGGCATGATCACCGAGTCGTTCGTCGCCGTCATGGCGCTGATCACCGCGTCGATCATCAACCAGCATCTCTACTTCACGATCAACGCGCCGGCCGCGCAGACCGGCGCCACCGCGGCCCGCGCCGCGGACTACGTCAACTCACTCGGACTGCACGGCCCCCCGGCCACCGCCGACCAGATCGGCCAGGCCGCCGCCAGCGTCGGCGAAAAGTCGATCGTGTCGCGCACCGGCGGGGCCCCGACACTCGCCTGGGGAATGTCCGAGGTGCTGCAGCGGGTGTTCGGCGGCGCCGGGCTGAAGTCCTTCTGGTATCACTTCGCGATCATGTTCGAGGCGCTGTTCATCCTGACCACCCTCGACGCGGGCACCCGGGTCAACCGCTTCATGCTGTCCGACACGCTGGGCAACCTGGGCGGCCCGCTGACCAAGCTGCGCAACCCGAGTTGGCGGCCCGGCGTGTGGATCTGCAGCCTGGCGGTCGTCGCCGCCTGGGGCAGCACCCTGCTGATGGGCGTGACCGATCCGCTGGGCGGCATCAACACGCTGTTCCCGCTGTTCGGTATCGCCAACCAGCTCCTGGCCGGCATCGCGCTGACCGTCATCACCGTGGTGGTGATCAAGAAGGGCCTGCTGAGATGGGCGTGGATTCCGGGGGTTCCGCTGCTGTGGGACCTGGCGGTCACGCTGACCGCGTCCTGGCAGAAGATCTTCTCCGGGGATCCCGCGGTCGGCTACTGGACTCAACACGCCCAGTACTCGGCGGCGCAGCGGGCCGGCAAAACCGCGTTCGGCGCGGCCAAGAATCCCCATCAGCTGGACGAGGTCATCAGGAACACCTTCATCCAGGGCACCCTGTCCATCGTCTTTGCGCTGGTGGTTCTCATCGTCTTCGTCGCGGGAGTTGTGGTCGCGGCCAGGGCAATTCGTGGCGGCGGGCGTCCGCTGACCGAGGAGGACCCGGTGCCCTCGAAGCGGTTCGCGCCCTCGGGCCTGGTCCCCACGGCCGCCGAACGCGCGTTGCAGAGACGATGGGACGCGCCGGGCGAAAAGGTCGTGTCGAACTCCCCGGCACGGTCCTAAACTTGCGCGATGAGAGTCGGCATCGACTTTGGCACCACACACACCGTCGTTGCGGCCGTCGACCGAGGCAACTATCCCGTCATCTCGTTTGACGGCGTCGACGCGTGGCCGTCGATCGTCGCGGCCAACGCGGCCGGGGAGTTGCGGTTCGGCGCGCAGGCCGCCGCCGTCCGCCACGACCCGGCGTGGTCGGTGTTGCGCTCGTTCAAACGTCTGCTCAACGACGCCGGGCCGCAGACCGAGGTGGCCCTCGCGGGCCGCCGCCATCGGCTGGCCGACCTGCTCGCCGGTTTTCTCGCCCAGCTGAAAAGCGACCTGCTGCGCCGCTCCAACGCCAGCCTCACCGCCACCGAATCGATCGAGGCCGCCATCAGCGTGCCGGCCAACGCCTCGAGCGCCCAACGCCTGCTGACACTGGACGCCTTCGTCGCGGCGGGATTCGACGTCGTGGCCCTGCTCAACGAGCCGTCGGCGGCGAGTCTGGAGTACGCGCATCGGTACCGCTCCACCATCACCGCCAAACGGGAGTACGTCCTCATCTACGACCTGGGCGGGGGCACCTTCGACGCCTCGCTGCTCAAGATGACCGGGCACGCGAACGAGGTCGTCATCAGCGAGGGCATTCAGCGCCTCGGCGGCGACGACTTCGACGAAGCGGTCGCGGACCTGGTCCTGGCGCGCTCGCAGCTGACCGGGGTCGGCGCCGCGGGCCGCGAGTTGCTGCGGGAGGAGTGCGCCGCCCGCAAGGAGGCCGTCGGGCCACAGACCCGCCGCTTCCTGGTGGACCTCACCGGGGTCGACGGCACCGACCGACCCCCGTTTTCCTGCCCGGTCGACGACGTCTATGCGGTGTGCGCGCCGCTCGTCGACAAGACCATGGAGCTGCTCGGGCGCGTGCTGCACACCCCGGGCGGGGGCGACGTGACGTGGTCGGAGGTCGCCGGCATCTACGTCGTCGGCGGAGCCGGCAGCTTCCCGCTGGTATCGCGGATGCTGCGCACCGCCTTCGGCGACAAGCGGGTGAAACGCTCGCCGCATCCGTTCGCGGCCACCGCGATCGGCCTGGCGGTGTTCCTGGACAAGGAGTCCGATTTCGCACTGTCCGAACGCTTCTCGCGCAACTTCGGGGTCTTCCGCGAGGCCGAGGCCGGCGCCGGCGTCGTTTTCGACCCGATCGTGTGCAAGGACGTATCCCTGCCGTCCGACGGGCGCACCCCGCTGGTGGTGAAGCGCAGCTACCGCGCGGCGCACAACATCGGCCACTTCCGGTTCGTGGAATGCAGCCGCCTGGTCAACGGCCGGCCGGACGGCGACGTGACGCCCTACGATCCGGTCCTCTTCCCCTTCGATCCGGCGCTGCGCGATCGCGACGACCTCGGGCGCCAGCCGGTCGGCCGCTGGCGGGACGGGCCCGACGTGGAGGAGCGTTACGTCATCGCCCCCAGCGGCGCGGTGGAAGTCACCCTGACGACGCAGCCGGCCGGTTTCGAGCGCACCTTCCGCCTTCAGCGGCGCGCGTCCGCGAGCGCGTGACGCGCCGTGGAGCTGTACGACGTCATGCGAACGACTTTCGCGGCGCGCGAATTCACCGACGACCCGGTGCCCGACGAGGTCCTGGGCCGCATCTTCGACAACGCGCGCTTCGCCCCCAGCGGCGGTAACCGGCAGGGCGCCCACGTCACCGTGGTGCGCGACGCGGACGCCCGTCGCCGGCTCGCCGAGCTGGGAAAGGCCGCTGCCCGCCGCTACTTCGCGCAGCTGCAGGCGGGCGAAAACCCTTGGAACTCAGTGCATCCCAGCTCGGTGCCGCAGCAGGCCATCGACCAGACGGACATTCCGGACACGTTCGTCGCGCCGATCGCCAATGCGCCCGTCGTCCTTGTGGTTTCGGTCGACCTGACCGTCGTCGCCGCCATCGATCAGGATCTGGATCGGGTCGGCCTGGCCGGCGGCGCATCGGTATACCCGCTCATCTGGAACATCCTGCTGGCCGCCCGCAACGAGGGGTACGGCGGCACCATCACGACGATGGCCATCGCGGCCGAGGAGCGAGTCCGTGAATTGCTGGGCATCCCGGATCAGCACGCGGTCGTCGCGGTCGTGCCGCTCGGCAAACCCGTGCAGCAGCTTAGGAAGCTGCGCCGCCGCCCGGTCGCGGAGTTCGTCACCCGCGACCGCTTTGACGGTCCGGCATTCGAGGGCTAACGGGCCGGTCGGTCCCTATGCGATGACATCGGCATAAATGTCCAGGAGCCGGAACCTTGCCGCGTCGAGATACTCTCCCAGAATCGCGATCACCCGCTTCTGCAGCTCGTATCCCAGTTCGTGGTCCTCTTCGCACTTGCCGCGCAGGCAGTTGCCGTCGAAACCGATGGCGCGCGTCGCTACGACGGCGCGGGCGTCGAACCGCGAGTTGTACGGCGGCACCAACCACGACCAGCCGAGGATGCCTCCGGCTTCGAGTGTCTGAACCGTCAAGCCGCCACGGCCCGGGACCGGGGTTTCGAGCGCGATCCTGCCGGCGCGGATGAGGTAGAAGTGATCAGCGGGATAGCCCTCGCGGAAGATCAACTCGCCCGCGGCGAAGCGCAGGTTTGCCGCACAGCCAACCGCCCACTGCAAATAGCGCGGGTCCATCCCGCCGAAGAACGGGTGTCTGGACAGAACGCCTTCTAGCGTCCTCACTGCCTGTTTCCTTCACCGGAGCCAATCAACTGCTTGAGAAGGACGATAGTTGCCTGCCGGGCGCCTGACCACCCCCGTACGATGTTTCGTGATCCCCGCGATTTCCCGACGAGGGATGTAGTCGACGCGCCATAGTCTGACAACACATTTCACGGTGCTGGTGCCGTCTCGGCGAGAGGAACTACGCCCATGGCCACGTGGCTCATCACCGGCTGCTCGACCGGACTCGGTCGCGCGCTGGCCCAAGCGGTCATCGGCTCCGGGCACAACGCGGTGGTCACCGCCCGCGACGCCGCGAAGGTCGCCGATCTCGTGGACGCGGCCCCGGACCGGGCGCTGGCCCTCACCCTTGACGTCACCGACCCGGCGCACGTCGCCTCGGCCGTGCGGCAAGCCGACGACCGGTTCGGCGGCGTCGACGTGCTCGTCAACAACGCGGGCTACGGCTACCGCGCCGCGATCGAGGAGGGTGACGACGCCGAGGTGCGCACCCTGTTCGACACGCACTTCTTCGGTTCCGTCGCGATGATCAAGGCCGTCTTGCCCGGCATGCGGGCGCGCCGCAGCGGCGCGATCGTCAACATCTCCTCGATCGGCGCAACGGTGACCCCGGTGGGGTCCGGCTACTACGCGGCGGCCAAGGCCGCGATCGAGGGCATGAGCGGCGCCCTGCGCGGTGAGCTTGCGCCACTGGGCATTTCGGTGACCGTCGTCGAGCCCGGCGCGTTCCGCACCGATTTCGCCGGCCGATCGCTCATCCAGTCGGCCACCGTCATCGACGACTACGCCGACACCGCCGGAAAGCGCCGCAAGGAAAACGACACGATGCACGGCAACCAGGCCGGCGACCCCGCCAAGGCCGCCGCCGCGATCATCGCGGCCGTCGAATCCGCCGAGCCCCCCGGCTTTTTGCTGCTCGGCCCCGACGCGCTGGCCCTCTATCGCCACGTCGCGGACGCGCGGGCGACCGAGATCGCGAACTGGGAAGAGCTGACCAGCGGCACTAACTTCGGGCCGTAACGGGCCGGCAGTCAACCCGTTGAGGGCCTTTCAGCCCTACTTGGCCTCGAGGCGGCCGGCTTAGCATCGGCTCATTCTGCAGGCCTTATTGTCCCTAACCAGCCGGAACGCCATCATGACCACTACGCAAACCCCGCCCGCCCCCGCCCTCGGAACACCCGCGCTTGCCGACGAGCGCAGGCAGGAAGTCGACGCGATCGTCGACGCGGCGGCGCAGGCGGCCCGAGAATTCCGCAAGCTCGACCAGCAGCAGGTCGACGCCATCGTCGAGGCAATGGTGCGCGCCGGGGTGCGTGCCGCCGGGGAACTGGCGAGTGTCGCGATCGAAGAGACGGGATTCGGCGTCTTCGAGGACAAGGTCGTCAAGAACTACGTGGCCACCGAGTTCCTGCACGACTACCTGCGCGGCAAGAAATCGGTGGGAGTCATCGACGAGGACGTCGAAAACAACATCACCCATGTGGCCGAGCCGATCGGCGTCGTACTGGGCATCACCCCGGTCACCAACCCGACGTCGACAGTGCTGTTCAAGGCCATCGTGGCCGCCAAGACCCGCAACGCGATTCTGTTTCGGCCGTCACCGTACGCGGTCCGGTGCTGCGAACGCAGCCTCGAGATCCTCCGCACGGCGGCCGAGGCGGCCGGGATGCCCCCCGGGGCGCTGCAGGTCATTCCCGACGCCGCGCACGAGGTGACGCACTACCTGTTCAAGCATCCGAAGATCGATTTCATCTGGGTGACGGGCGGGCCGAAGATCGTCGCGCTGGCGAATTCGGCCGGAAAGCCCGGCCTGTCGGTGGGTCCGGGCAACGCGCCGATCTACGTTCACAAGACGGCGGACCTGAAGGGCGCGGTCGTCGACATCTTGATTTCGAAAACCTTTGACTCATCGGTCATTTGCCCCGCAGAGCAAACTTGCATCATCGACGATGAGGTATACGACGAAGCGATGGCCGAGTTCGAGCGGATGGGCGCCCGCGTGCTCACCGCCGCCGAGGCCACCGCGGTGGCGCAGTTCGCGTTTGGCTGCGGCGACAAGATCTCGCATGAGGCGGTCGGGCAGAAGGCGTCGGAGCTGGCCGCCCGAGCCGGTTTCAGCGTGTCGCCGGCGGTGAAGGTGCTGCTGGCCCAGCTCCCCGGCGACCTCGATGAGCTCGCGTCGCATCCCCTGTTGCAGGAGAAGCTGATGCCGGTGCTGGGGGTGGTGCGCGCGAGCAGTGTCCAGCACGCCATCGACGTGGCCGTTCTGGTCACCGAGCACGGGGGCCTGGGTCACACGTCGGCGGTGTACGCCAACGATGACGATGTCATCGAGGCATACGGTCTGGCGGTCCGCACGGGGCGCATTCTGGTCAACGCGCCCACCGCGGTCGGAGCCCTCGGCGGCGTCTACAACAACCTGACACCCACGTTCTCCTTGGGTTGCGGCACGTGGGGCGGGTCGAGCACGACGGAAAACGTCAACTATCGCCAACTGCTGAACATCAAGACGGTCTCGCGGCGCCGCACCCCGCCCCAATGGTTCCGGGTGCCGTCCAATACCTACTTCAACGAAGGTGCGCTGGACAATTTGCGCGAACTCGACTGTGACACCGTCGTGGTGGTCACCGACGCAGTGACCGAAGAGCGCGGCGTGATCGACCAGTTACGCGGCAAGTTGCGCGCCGAACACGTGCAGGTGTTCAGCGAGGTGACACCTGAGCCCGACGAGGCGACCATCCGGCGCGGTGTAACGTTGCTGCAACGCGTCCAACCCGATCTGCTGCTCGCCGTCGGCGGCGGCTCGGTTCTGGACGCCGGCAAGGCGATCCGGTTGTTCTACGAACACCCGGAGAAAAGCGTCGACGAGTTGACGATGCCCTTCCTCGACCCGCGCAAGCGCGTGGCCGACTATCCGGTCGACCGGCACGGTGTCCAATTGGTCGCGGTCCCCACGACATCCGGCACCGGGTCAGAAGTCTCGCCGGCGGCGGTGCTGACGGTGCGCGGCAAGAAGGAGACGCTGGTCGACTACAGCCTGGTGCCTGACCTCGCGATCGTCGACCCGATTCTCACCTCGTCCATGCCACAGACACTGACCGCCGACACGGGCATCGACGCGCTGACACACGCCCTGGAGGCTGCCGTCTCGATCTTCGCGTCGCCATATACGGACGCGTTGTGCGCCCAGGCGGCACGACTGATCTTCGACGCGTTGCCCGGCGCATACGATGACCCCGACGACCTGTCCGCGCGAACCGACATGTCCAACGCGGCAACCCTTGCCGGGCTTGCCTTCTCGAACGCATTCGTCGGGACGAATCATGCGCTCGCCCACGCCGTCGGCGCGAGGTTTCAGATCTCGCATGGCAGGGCCAACGGTGTCTTCCTGCCACACGTGCTGCGCTACAACGCCAGTCTGCCAAGCAAGTTCATGCCCGCGCCGGGATATTCCGCCTACGTGGCGCCGGACAAATACGCGCAGCTCGGTCAGCTGATCTTCGGCGGTCATGAGCCCGCCGAGTGCCGCGCTCGATTGCTTCAGGGAGTCGACGATCTGCTGAGCCGGCTGAACATGCCGCGCTCGCTGCGCGAGTGCGGCGTCGAGGAGGAGCAATTCCTGACGGCGCTGCCCGCGCTGGCGATGACGGCGTTCGAGGACCTCAGTAACCGCACAAACCCGCGGATGCCCCTGGTCAGCGAGATCACCGCGTTGCTTCGGGCGGGTTTCTACGGCGACGCCGAAGCCTGAGCGTCAGCCGCGCAGCTGCGGCAGCACATCGCGCTCGTACGCCGCGAAGAAGCCGTCCGTGTCCGGACCGATCTGCTGCACATACACCTCGTCGATGCCGGCGTCGATGTATTCGCGCACCTTCGCGGCATGCGTGTCGGGGTCGGGTCCGCAGGTGACCGCTTCGGCGACCTGGTCGGGCGTCACGAGCGACATCAACGCGGCGAAATCCTTGGGCCGCGGCAGGGTCTGCGCGGACTGCCCGGGCAGGGCGTCGTTGCCCCACAACCGATGCGCCACCTCGAGGGCCTTGTCCGCGTCCTGATCCCAACTGACCTTGGTGCCGGCCTGCACGGGTTTGTCGCCGCCGCCGGACTCCCTGAAGGTCTTGACGAGGTCGGCTTCGGGCGTCACCAGGACGAAGCCGTCGCCGATGCGCCCGGCCAGCTCGGCGCCCTGCGGTCCGAAGCCGGACACGTAGATGGGGACCGGCTGCTCGGGCCGCGTGTAGATGCGGGCCTCCTGCACCTCGTAATGCTTGCCGTGGTGGCTCACCTCGCCGCCGCGGTGCAGCAGGCGGATGACGTCGACCGCCTCCTCCAACATCTCCTGACGCACGCCCACCGACGGCCATGCGTCGCCGAGGATGTGCTCGTTCAGCGCCTCACCGCTGCCCACCCCGAGCACGAAGCGGCCGTCCAGTTGCACGGCCGCGGTGGCGGAGGCCTGGGCGACGATCGCTGGATGGGTCCGGATGGTCGGGCAGGTCACGGCGGTGCTGACGGGCAAGGACGTCACCTCCGACAGGGCGCCGATCACGCCCCACACGAACGGGCTCTGGCCCTGCTCGTCGTTCCAGGGGTGAAAGTGGTCGGAGATCCAGAGCCCGTCGAAACCCGCCGCCTCCGCACGCTTGGCCTGGTCGATGAGTTCCTTCGGGCCGTACTGCTCGCAGGACAGAAAGTATCCGATCTTGGTCATCGCGAAGGGTTACCCGCTGCGCGCGCCGTTATGCGCCGCCTTGCGCTGCGGCGCCAGGCGGGTTGCGGGCCAACGTTTTTCCGGTTCAGCCGCGACCGGAGCCGCACCGGCGCCGGCCCCACCGGAGAATAGCTTCAGCCAATTTGGAGAAGGTTGTTCTCCGAACCCGAGAGACGCATTACGATACCGGTGACCTGAGTTGGCCCGGGAGATGGGAGTCCGTCATCGACGCCTGGATTCTCGACGCGGTGCGCACGCCGCGCGGCCGAGGCCGCCCGGACGGTGGCCTGCACGCCGTGCACCCGCAGGCGTTGTTCGCCCGGTGCCTCACCATGTGCACCGGCGGCGGGATGGGCACGGCGACCATCATCGAGCGGGTGTGACCGTGCCGAGCACGCTGGAGCTGCAACGGCCGTGCGACGGGGTGGCCGTGTTGCGCCTGAACCGGCCGAAGCAACTCAACGCCATCAACGAGACGCTGCAAGCCGAATTGGGCCACGCCCTGGCCGATTTGGCCGCCGACCGCTCCGTGCGCGCGGTCGTGCTGACCGGCGCCGGGCGTGGTTTCTGCGCGGGGATCGACGTCCGCGACTTCGGCCCCTCCATGCTGGAGGCCACCGCGCCCGCGCTGGACCGGATGCGGTTCCAGGAACGGATGGCCGCCCTGGCGGAAGCCGTTCGCGCGCTGCCGCAGCCGGTCATCGCCGCGGTCAACGGGCCCTGCGTCGGGGCGGGCCTCGCGCTGTGCCTGGCGGCCGACATCCGAATCTGTTCGGCGGCCGCGTCTTTCGGTAACGCCGCCATCCTGCTGGGCCTCTCCGGCGCCGAGATGGGCATGAGCTACCACCTGCCGCGCATCGTCGGCACCAGCGTGGCCGCCGACTGGATGCTGACCGGCCGCACCGTGTCGGCCGGCGAAGCCGACCGGCGTGGCCTGGTCAGCGAGGTGATCGAACCGGATCGGTTGGCGGACCGGGCGGTCGAGCTGGCGTCGCTGATCGCGAGCCATTCCCCGCTGGGTGCACAACTGACCAAGCGCGCCCTGCAGGTCAACACCGACGCCGCCAGCCTGTCGGCGGCCCTGGAGCTGGAGAACCGCAACCAGGTGATCACGCACGCCACCGACGAGGCGGCCGAGCGCCGCAAGAAGTGGTCGTCGTGACCGGGCCGCTGCGCGGCGTGCGGATCGTCATGATGGGCGGCCTGGGTCCCGCCCCGTTCTGCGGAATGTTGTTGGGCGACTTGGGCGCCGACGTCGTCCGCATCGACGGTTTGCCGGGTGTGGACGGTCCGTTGCCCATCGATTACACGGTGCGGCGAAGCCAGCGGTCGCTCGCCGTCGACGTCAAGGATGCGCGGGGCAGGGAAATCGTTCATCGCCTGGTCGCCGACGCGGACGCCTTCGTCGACGTCTACCGGCCGGGGGTGGCCGAACGCCTCGGCATCGGCCCGGACGAGCTGTGTGAGCGCAATCCTCGCCTGGTGTATGCCCGCATGACCGGCTATGGGCAGGACGGGCCGCTGGCCGGCCACGCCGGTCACGACATCAACTACATCGCCCTGGCCGGTGCCCTGCACGGCATCGGCACCGCCGAATCGCCGGTGCCGCCACTGAATCTGGTCGGCGACTACGGCGGCGGCGGAATGCTGTTGGCCGTCGGCCTGCTCAGCGCCATCCTCGAGGCCCGCGAGTCCGGCACCGGCCAGGTGCTCGACGTCGCCATGGTCGACGGCGTCGCCACGCTGTTGGCGCCGTATTTCGGGATGGTGCCCGCCGGCACCTGGCGCGACCGGCGCCACGCCAATCTGCTCGACGGCGCTGCCCACTTCTACGGCGTGTACGCCACGGCCGACGGTGGCCACTTCGCGGTCGGCGCGATGGAGCCCAAGTTCTACGCGGAGCTGTGCGATCGGCTTGGCGTCGACGTGCCCCACGACGACGACGCGCCCGCGGCGTGGGCAGCGCACCGCGCGACACTGGCCGCCCGGTTCGCCGAGAAGCCGAGCCGGGAGTGGGAGCGGCTCCTCGATGCCCCGGGATGCTGTGCGACGCCGGTCCTTTCGCTATCCGAGGCGCCGCGGCATCCGCATCTTGCCGCGCGCAAGACGTTCATCGAGGTCGACGGCATCACCCAACCCGCGCCGGCGCCGCGGTTCTCCCGGACCCGGCCGCAGACCCCCACTTCGCCTTCGCTTCCCGGTGATCACACCGCCGCGCTGCTGCGCGAACTGGGGATGGACCCCCCGAAGATCACCGCGCTCGTCGAGGCGGGCGTCGTGGCCCAGAGCAACCGAGAGGGACGCTAGATGTCGTGGGACTTCTCCACCGACCCCGAGTGGGCGCAGCAACTGAAATGGGTCGAGGACTTCGTGCGCGAAGAGTGCGAGCCGATCGACTTGATCGTCAAGGAGTCTCACGACCTCAATGATCCGGTGCGCCAGGCGTTGATCCCGCCGCTACAGGAGATCGTCAAGGAGCGGGGCCTGTGGGCCACCCACCTCGGGCCGCACCTGGGCGGCCCCGGCTACGGTCAGGTCAAACTTGCTCTGCTCAACGAGATCCTGGGCCGCTCGGAGTGCGCTCCGATCGTCTTCGGCTCCCAGGCCCCCGACTCCGGCAACAGCGAAATCCTGGCGCACTACGGCTCCCCGGAACTCAAAGCCCGCTACCTGGAGCCGCTCCTGGACAACCGCATCGTGTCCTGCTTTTCAATGACCGAGCCGCAGGGCGGCGCCGACCCGAAGGTCTTCCGCACCACCGCGGTGCTCGACGGGAATCATTGGATCATCAACGGGGAGAAGTGGTTCTCGTCGTTCGCCTCGATGGCGTCGTTCATCATCGTGATGGCGATGACCGACCCCGACGCGCCGCCCTACCAACGCTATTCGATGTTCGTCGTGCCCGGGGACACCCCCGGCATCAACGTGCTGCGTGACGTCGGCCTGGGCTACCAGCCGCTGGGCGGCGGGCGCGAGGGCTACGTCCGGTACGAGAACGTCCGCGTGCCGACCGACCACATGCTTGGCCCGCGGGGTGGGGCGTTCGTCGTGGCGCAGACGCGCTTGGGCGGCGGGCGAATTCACCACGCGATGCGCACGGTCGGCCTGGTCCGCCGAATCTTCGACATGCTCTGCGAGCGGGCCGTGTCCCGGTACACGCAGGGTGAGATGCTGTCCAACAAGCAACTCGTCCAGGAGATGATCGCCGACTCCTGGATGGAGATCGAGGCCTTCCGCCTGCTGACCCTGCAAACCGCTTGGAAGATCGACCAATTCAACGACTATCACGCGGTGCGGGCGGACATCTCGGCGGTGAAGGCGATGATGCAGCAGGTGTTGCACGACGTGTCGTCGCGGGCGCTGCAGCTGCATGGATCGCTGGGCACCACGCACGAGATGCCGTTCGTGCAGTACCTGGTGGAGTCGTTCGTGCTCGGGCTTGCCGACGGCCCGACCGAGGTGCACAAGGTGACCCTGGCCCGTCTGCTGCTCAAAGACCGTGAGCCGGCGCCCGATCTGTTCCCGTCCGAACACTTGCTACGGTTGCGCGCGGCCGCCGAGGCCAAGTTCGCCGACCAGCTGGCCGGCATCCCCCGGCGTGGCGATCGCTAGCGCGGCGGAGCCGGGCGACGCGGGTCGCCACCATTGGCCCGTGGCGATCGCTAGCGCGGCGGAGCCGGGCGACGCGGGTCGCCACCATTGGCCTCAGACCGATTTGGTGACGCCGACGTAGGACAGCACCACGTCGGACAGATCGGTCATGCGCGTCAGCACCGCGTAGGAGCGGATGAACGACTGGCCCACGCAGCCGTCGATCTTGATGTGGAAGTTGCTGATCATCACCCAGGGATTCGCACCCTTGAAATTCTTCTTGATCACCGGGACCGTGAGGACGAGGCCGGGTTTCATGCCGATGCTCATCACGCCGTTCATCGGAGTCGAAACGAACGGCAGCAGGGGCGGCAATGTTCCGGTGGTGTCGAACGTCGGGCTGACGCCCGGGATGATGCCGGCACCACCTTCCATGATCACGCCGTTGGATGTGCTCATGTCGATCCCGCAGCCGATCTGATAGCCCACCTCCAGGATTCCGTGCGGCTCCTCCGGTCCTTTCAGCGAGCCGACGAAGATGCCACTAGCCATGTATTCGCGCGACGCTATGGAGGTGGTCAGCGGTGCCACCGGCACTTGCATCTCGTCCTTCGCGCCCAGCCCCAGGGTCCAGCCGTCGGGAGTGTTGAGGGTGACGGGGGGGTTCGAGGGCACCGCTCCCCCGGCCGGTGCCGACGCTGCGGCGGCGGGCTCGATCTCGGGACCGTCATCCGGATCGGCGGCCGCCGCGGGAGCCGTGACCACCGACATGACGAGGCAAACAGCGACCACCAGCGCGCGACGAACGACCACGGCTACCGGCCTCACGCACGCCAACGTACGCACCGGCCGTTTCGGGTCGCGAAATTTGCTGGACGGCCGATGGAAGTTGTTGTGTGTTTGTGACTCTTATGCGATATAGGGGCGGAGGTAGAATCGTTCGCAGTTCGGGCAGACGACGAAAGGGCCGCGATGATGCTTCGCAGGTGCGCCGGTCTGCTCGTCGCGGGTTCGCTGCTCGTCGCGGGCCTGACGGTTGGCACCGGTACGGCGCTGGCGTCTCCGGACCCGGGCCAGGTGGACGACATCCCCACGATCGACGAATGGCAGATCCAGTACCCCACCACAATGACCAACCCATACGAAGATTCAGTCGGCTCGTCGGGCGACTGGGGTGGCGTCGGAATGTGGTGCCAGAATCTGCACGCCAACTGCAGCTGATCGGGTGCCCGTCAATCCAGTAGTGACCGCGCCCGATCCAGCAACCGCGGCAGCGTTGCCGCCATCGCTTCCAATTCGGCTCGGGGGGAAGCCCGCCGCCGATTGTGCTTGACGATCAGCGCCCACGTCGCCGCCGACTTGAAGCACGCCAGCGCCCTGAACCAAGCCAGGTCGGTGACGTCGAGGCCCAGCTCGTCTCGGTAGATCCCCGCGAGCTCGGCCACGGGCGGCACCGTGGCCGCCGCAACCGCAACGCGTCGGTACGTGGACGGGTCGCAGTTGATCAGGAACCAGCCCGCGTCGATCCGTGGATCACCGATTGACCAGATCTCCCAGTCGATTACCGCGTTGATGCGGGATCCGGCCGCCACCAGGTTGCCCAGCCGGAAATCACCGTGCACGACGCTCGGACGCATCGCCATTGGCGCGCAACCCAATAACTCGTCACGCACCCGCGGCCAATCCGGCACCAAGGCCGCATCGACGGTCTGCAGCGTTTCCGACCATCGCCGGACTTCGCCGGCCGCATCGATCACCGGCTCACCGGTCAGGCCGAGCTCGTTCGGCCGCAGGCTGTGCAGGGCGGCCATCGCCCGGCACGCGTTGCGGTACCGCTCGGCAAGGTCGGGAGCATCCGCACAGTCGTCGAAAAGCGGCTCGGCACAGTCGCCTTCGACGCGCGACATCACGAACAACGGCGGCGTGTGCGGCGGGGCCCCGGGGTCCTCCCACAGCACCTCGGGCACCGGTACCGCGCTGCCGGCAAGGGCTTTCATGATGCTGGCCTGGCGCAGCACGTCGCGGTGTGCGACCGGTTCGACGCCGGGCGGGGCGACCTTGATCACCACCGGGCGGCCGTCGCGGGTGCCCTGGAACGTCAGGCTGGAGGCGCCCCCCGACAGCGGGGCGACACCGGTGACGCCGGCGCCGGCCAGTCGCCGCCGCAGTTCGTCCGGGTCCAGCTCGGCCATTCAGCCGGCGGGCTTGGTCCACCCGACCTCGGCGAGGAAGGGCTGCGTCTGTGCGATGCGACCGGTCAGGGTTTTCGGATCACCGGTACATAACCGGAACGCGGTCTCGGTGATCAGTTCGATGTCCTCGGTGTCGATCTTCGCCAGGTCGAGCAGTCCCGCCCCGGGCGTGGCCACGGGATTGGTGGGGGCGGCGGCGTTGACGGCGATCCCGTCGTCGTACAGCTCGGCCGCAAGGCTTTTCGTCAACCGGTTGAGCGCGGCCTTGACCGTCCCGTAGACGCCGAAGCCCGCGGTGCGGTCGAATTCGGAGAACGGCGGCCCCGCCGGCAGGTCACCGCCCACGGAGGTCAGATTCAGGATCCAGCCCCTGCCGCGCTCGCGCATGGCGGGGATCGCCAGCTGGCTCAGCTGTAGCGGGCCGAGGACATGCATTTCCAGCATCAGCCGGACCCGCCGTTCGGGGAACCCGTCCAGGGGCCGCAGAAAGGTCACCGCGGCGTTGTTGACCAGGATGTCCGGTGCGCCGACGGCGCTGACCACCTCGGCGAAAAGCCGTTCCCGTTCCTCGGATCGGGAGAGGTCGGCCTGCACCGCGACCGCCTTCCCGCCCGCGGCCACGATCTCGTCCCGGGTTTCGCCGAGTGACCCCTGGTACTTGGGGTCGGGGTCCATCGTGCGGGCGGTCAGCGCCACAGTGGCACCGCGCGCGGCGAGCCGCGCGGCGATCGCCTTGCCCAGTCCGCGGCTGCTGCCGGTGACGAGGGCCACCATCCCGGCGCACCGTTGGTCAGCGCTCATCCTCGACCTCCTACGGAAATGGCTTCTCCGTATCAGAGAATGCCATTATCGCGGGTGCAGGGGAAGCGCGGACCGGCGCAACGCATCCAGCGAATAGCTCCCGCCGCCCGCGAAGACCAGCAGGAAGAAGGCGAAGCAGAACAGGATGGCCAGTGCCCCGCCGTTGCCCGCCGGGGGATCGGCCACGGGCCAGAGCGCTTGCGGTTGATGCATCCAGAAATAGGCCACCGCCATCTGCCCCGACGCCAGGAACGCGGCGGCGCGGGTGAATAGCCCGGCGGCGATGAGCAGGCCCGTGACGATTTCGATCAGCCCGGCGTACCAGCCGGGCCAGGAGCCGAAACCGACATGGACCGGCGATGGGACGGGCCAATCGAACAGGCTCCTCGAGCCGTACGCGGCGAAGAGCAGGCCGTAGACGAACCGGAACGCGCTCAGTACCGCCGGGGTGTGGCGCCCCAGGCGCCGGTCGAAATCCTTTGTCACGGTTCAGAGGTTACGGTCCAGTCCCGGCCAGTCGAGCAGCCGGCGCCGGAGGCGACGCCCGCTCCCCGATCACGTCGCCGACGTCGAACCGCAAACGATGCGCGGGAAACGTCATGCGGCGCAATCCTTCCACGACACCTGCTGTACACAGATACGTGTACTTCCGTCAGCAAGGAGGCGTCTTGACCTATCTGTTTCTGCTCTGCGCCATCTTTGCGGAAGTGATGGCGACCAGCCTGCTCAAGAGCACGGAAGGCTTCACCCGGCTGTGGCCGACCGTGATATGCCTGACCGGCTACGCCGTCTCCTTCGCGCTCTTGGCGCTGGCGATCGCGCGCGGCATGCAGACAGACGTCGCCTACGCGTTGTGGTCGGCGATTGGCACCGCCCTCATCGTGCTCATCGCCGTGCTGTTTCTCGGCTCTCCGGTGTCGCTCACCAAGGTCGTCGGGGTCGGATTGATCATCGCCGGCGTGGTCACCCTGAACCTGTCCGGCGCGCATTGAGGCTGGGCGCGGGCGGCCACCGGCGGGCGCGTCCCGTCGTGACGGCTAGTCCCAACGCCGCTTCGTCGCCCGCTGGTGAGCTTGCGTTTACTCAACAGCCTTCAACTGCGCGCCTGATGTGCAAACATCGCTGCCAGACTTGCGGTCTCTCACCCCGAACAATCGGTGCGGTGCCGCGGCAGCTCCGAGGGAGTAGGACTCACCATGACCGATGTCGAGCAGACCCCCTCCGACGGAATCTCGCCCGGCACCCCCACGCGGGCAGACCTCGTCGAGCATTCCCGCACCGGGATGAGCGCGGCCGCGTTGCAGCGGGCCATCAACGATCATCTGCGCTACTCGATCGGGCGCCCGGCCGCGGCCCGGCGGCCCGAGCACTACTACCGGGCCCTCGCGCTGGCGGTGCGCGACCGCATGCAGGACCGCCGGGTGGTATCGACGCAGACCTCGCTCGACCTCGGCCGCAAGGTGACCTGTTACCTGTCCGCGGAATTCCTGATGGGCCCGCAACTGGGCAACAACCTGTTGAACCTCGGCATGGAGCGCGCGGCCCGCGACGCGCTGGCGGCGATGGGCCAGAATCTGGACACCGTCCTGGCGTGTGAGGAGGAGCCCGGACTGGGCAACGGCGGCCTCGGCCGGCTGGCCGCGTGCTATCTCGACTCGCTGGCCACCCTGGAGCGGCCGGCGATCGGGTACGGAATCCGCTACGAGTTCGGCATCTTCGACCAGGAGATCCACGACGGCTGGCAGGTCGAGCAGACCGACAACTGGCTGGACCACGGAAACCCTTGGGAGATAGCCAAACCCGACGTCAACTACTTGGTGAAGTGGGGCGGGTACGCCGCCCACTACACCGACGAGGCCGGCCACGACCGAGTCCGGTGGGTGCCGGGCCGGGCGCTCAAGGGCGTCGCCTACGACACGCCCATCCAGGGTTACGGCGTGAACACCTGCAACGTACTGACGTTGTGGAGCGCGCGCGCCGTCAAGTCCTTCGCGTTGGAAGCCTTCAACACCGGCGACTACTACGGGGCGGTCGAAGACGAGGTCATGTCGGAAACCGTCACCAAGGTGCTCTATCCCAACGACGAGCCGGAGGCGGGCAAACAGCTGCGCCTGCTGCAGCAGTACTTCTTCGTGTCCTGCTCCCTGCAGCATGTGCTGCACATCATGGACGACCTCGCCGACGTCTCCGTCAAGGAGCTTCCGCAGCGGTTTGCCGTGCAGCTCAACGACACCCATCCCTCGATCGGTGTCGCCGAGCTCATGCGGCTGCTGGTCGACGAGCGCCAGCTGGACTGGGACGAGGCGTGGGAGATCACGGTCGCGACGTTCGGCTACACCAACCACACCCTGCTGCCCGAGGCGCTGGAGACCTGGCCCCTCGAGCTGTTCGCGGAATCGCTACCGCGCCACCTCGAGATCATCTACGAGATCAACCGCCGGTTCCTCGACGAGGTGCGCGCCCGGTTCCCCGGTGACGAGGAGCGCGTCAGCCGGATGTCGCTCATCGGCGAGAACGGCGGCAAGTTCGTCCGAATGGCGCACCTGGCCACCGTGGGCAGCCACGCCATCAACGGTGTGGCCGCACTGCACTCGGAACTCCTGAAAAGCAGTGTGCTCAAGGACTTCTACGAGATGTGGCCGGAGCGGTTCAGCAACAAGACCAACGGCGTGACCCCGCGCCGCTTCCTGGCGCTTGCCAATCCGGGGCTCCGCGAACTGCTGGACCGCACCGTCGGTGACGGCTGGCTGACCGACCTCGGGCGCCTGCGCGGCCTGGAGCCGTTCGTCGAGGACGCCTCCTTCCGCCGGGAGTGGCGCGACATCAAGCGCAACAACAAAGCGCGCCTGGCTCGTTACATCGGCTCGGTGGCCGGCGTCGAGCTCAACCCGGACTGGATGTTCGACGTCCAGGTCAAGCGCATCCACGAGTACAAGCGGCAGCACCTGAACGTATTGCACATCGTGGCGCTTTATCACCGGCTCAAACAAAACCCCGGCCTGTCGATTCCGCAGCGCGCCTTCATCTTCGGCGGCAAGGCCGCTCCGGGCTACTTCCTCGCGAAGCGAATCATCAAGCTGATCAACGCCGTTGGTGAGACGGTCAACGCCGACCCGGACGTCAACCGGGTCCTCAAGGTGGCGTTCGTACCGAACTTCAATGTGCAGAACGCCCACATGATCTACCCGGCAGCCGATCTGTCCGAACAGATCTCGACCGCGGGCAAGGAGGCGTCCGGCACCGGGAACATGAAGTTCATGATCAACGGCGCCCTGACCGTCGGCACCCTTGACGGCGCCAACGTCGAGATGCGCGACGAGGTGGGGTCGGAGAACTTCTTCTTGTTCGGCCTGACCGAGCAGGAGGTGCAGGCGGTCAAGGCGGCCGGGTACCGGCCGGCGGACTACATCGACGGCAACGAGGAACTGGCCGCGGTGCTGGATCTGATTGCCGGCGGCACATTTTCGCGCGGTGACACCGAGGTGTTCCGGCCGCTGGTGGACAACCTGCGCCACGACGACCCGTTCCTGGTGTGCGCCGACTACGCGTCCTACGTGAACTGCCAGGAGCGGGTGAGCGCCGCGTGGCAGGACAGGGAGTCGTGGACGAGGATGTCCATCCTGAACACCGCTCGCAGCGGCAAGTTCTCGTCGGACCGGGCCATCACCGAGTATTGCGACGACATCTGGAACGTGTGGCCGCTGACCGTCAAGATCTGAGAAATCGGCTGATAATCGCCGCGCCCGGGCCTAGGCTCTCGCCATGCCAATCCTCGGCAATGCCACGGTCGTCCTCGCGCGCGTGACCCGGGCGGTATCCAACGCCCTGCGGGTGGAGCTCGCCACCCCGGAAGGCACCGAACTCGGGCGCGCCCAGCAGAAGGGCGGCGCCGCGGTGCTATTGGGCTTCAAGAACGGGGGAAAGAGCGAGTACACGCTGTCCGCAGCCACCGGTGACGAACTCAAGATCGCGGTGGCCGCAACCACAACCATCACCAACGGGAACACGCCGGTGGGCAAGATCGTCCCCGCCGACGGCGCCGCACGCCTGGAAGACGGTGGCGGCACCGTGCTCGCTGTGGTGGAGCCGCACACCGGACACAAGGCCGACAACGCCTGGCATCATCGCCTGTTGTCGCCGTCCGGCGAGGCGCTCGGCGTCCTCACCCTGATGACCGTTCACACCGGATGGAGCGACGTGGCATCCGATGCGATCCAGTTGCTGACCAACTACAACGTCGCCACCCTGAAGGCACCATCGGCCGGCGCGATGCTCACACTGGCCGCGCCGGTCCATCCGATCCTGGGCGACGTCTTGGCCGCCGCCTGTGTGGATTTCTCGGTGCTCCCCCGCGGATACCTCGCGCCCGTCAAGGCCTAGCTGCAGCCGGGGAAATCCGGCACGCCGCCGGCGGTCAACCACCCGCCGACGTCGACGACGGGCGTCGCCCCGGTGACATACGTGCGCCGGCAGTGGACGTTTTCGGAGTCCACCGCAAGGATCGACGTAACGACCCCTGGCAGGAGGAAAGTGACCCTACGAATTCGCGGTCTCGTTATCGCCCCGCTGATCCTGGCGCTGACGATGCTGCTCGCGCCGCCCGCGTCGGCCGACACCTACACCGATCAGCTGGTGAACAAGTTCAACGCCCAGACGCACGTGGTGGCCGACCCGGCGGCGAATCCGCCGCTGCAGAACCCCGACCGGCTGAACGACCAGATTTTCGCCAGCCGGTGGACGTGGAGTTCCCGGCCGCCGATCTGGGTGGCCGCGGTGGCGCCGAACCAGACCGGTGTGACCACGCCGGACGCCATCCACAAAGTCATCCTCGGTCGCGATGCCTCGTTCAGCGGGATCATCCTGGTCATCGACTCCAAGGGCTACCACGTGCGCGCCTACAACGTGCCACGGGTGATCGCGGACAACGTCGACCCGATGCTCAGCCAGTCGGCCACCGACCACCGAAACGACCCGTACGGCGCGACCAGTCAATTCGTCAGCAGGTTGGCCAGCGTGGATGTGCCCGCCGGTGCGCATACGACGACCTCACCGGCGACGCAGGCCGAGCCGAACCGCTGGGCGTGGCTGTGGACCATGCTGGCGTTCATCGCCGTGGCCTTGAGCGTGGCCGGCTTGATCTGGTTCGCGGTCAGCCGAAACAGTAAGCGGCGCAAGGACGCACAGGCGCGCGAGCAAGTCAAGCAGGAGTTGATCCGGGCCACGGCGGATGTCGGCGACCTGGACAACGCGGTGCTGACCGACGACGAAACGGACGTCAGCGCCGAGTCGACCAAGGCCAACGCCAGCCTGTATGACGCCCGACAGGCTTATGAAAAGGGCGACTACGGCGCGGCGCGGGCACACCTGTGGGTGGTGGAGTCGACGGTGGCCAAAGCCAACCAAAAGCTCGGGCGACCCAACACTTCCGCCGTGCGCTCGGTGCCGGCGGACGACCGCAAGCAGGCCTCGGTGCGGACGAAGGACCCGAGCACCGGTGAGTACGTGACGATCAACAACAACAACTACAGCACCACCCCGCAGCCGGGTTACCCGCACTATTACGGCGGTGGCTACTACAACGGGATGTTCTTCTACCCCGGGTATTACCCCTACGCGTTCTGGGGCCCGGGTTGGGGCTGGGCGCTCACCGACGTCCTGCTGATGGATGCGCTGCTGGACAACCACTGGGGTGGGAGCTACGAGAGCGGCTTCGAGGCCGGCCGGGACTCGGCTTACGCCGACGCCAACTTCGACGGCGGCCAAAGCGCCGGTTACGACAGCCAGCAAGCCGACGTCGGGTTCAACGACGCCTCGTACTCCGGCGGTGGCGACGTGGGCTTCGGCGGCGGCTGGGACTCCGGGGGCGGCGACGTGGGCTTCGGCGGCGGCTGGGATTCCGGCGGCGGCTCGGACTTCGGCGGCGGATCCGACTTCGGTGGCGGCTCGGATTCCGGCGGCGGCGGCGACTTCGGGTTCTGACATCCCGGCGCCGCGCCGGCCCGTCGACCGAGAAGTAAGGTTCTGCCAATGAGAACGGACCGGATCAACCGCGGCATCCTGCTCGCCATGGTGGTGATCGGGGCGATCGCCTACGGATTGCTCTACAGCCACGCCTCGGCCGTCTTCAAGGTTTTGGTGCCGGTCGGCCTCGCATTCCTCGTCGGGCTGGTCCTCCGCGACGTGGTCAACGGGCGGAAACGGTGACTGTGGGGGTGGATTGTGACTGAGGGACTATTCGGTCTGCTGACCGTCGTCGCCCTGGCGCTGGCGTTGGCGCTGGCCGCCATCGCCGCCGTGTTCGTGCGCAGGCTGGAGAGGCGACCACCGACTCCGATGAGCGAAGAGATCGGAAGCGCCAGAACGGTTGTGCGCAAGTTGCGCAAACGCGAACCGATGTCGGCGGAGGAGTTGGCTTACGCGCGGCAGGTGGTCGCCGACCGTGGCTCGTTCATGGCGCTCTGCCTGCCCGGCGCGTTGTTCATGCTCGGCTGCTTTTACGTCTTCGGCAGCCTCTACCACCTGCATGGGGCCACGCCGTCGGAGCGCACGTTCCTCGGCGTCATCCCGATGCTGACCTCGACGAACCTCGCTCTGCGGATCCTCAGCAGCGCGAGGTTGAAGCGGCGCCTGAAAGCGATCTCCTGATTCGTTCGTTGTGCGTCCGCGCGACATCGCGCGAGTGCACGGCCGCGTTCCTTCGCGCTGCCGACAGGGCCGGCAGATGATAGTTTCCGCACACCGGTTGTTCGCGCCGCCGCCCGGTGCTGATAGTGTCTGGGGGTTGCTTATATCAAGCAGCCTGATATAAGCGCCGGGGCGGTCGGGGACGAGGCGAGAACGCGAGTCAGGAGGGATTCGGGGAGTTGAACGAGTGAGCCCTCGCTCAGTCAGCAGGGCTGTCTTGGGACGGGCCTGGATGCCGCTGGTCGCCGTTGTCGCGGTCGGGGTCGGGCTGCTGTGCATGTACAAGGTGCACCAGTTCTCGGAACCCGAGCCGGTCATCACCGTCAATGGCCCGCAGGCGCCCGAACAGTTCAACGTCAAACGGATCACCTACGAGGTGTTCGGCAACGCCGGCAACGGCGGGAAGCTCGTCTACATCGACATCGACGGTCATCCACATCAGGTCGATTTTACGACGCTGCCGTGGTCGCACACCGAGACCACGACGCTCTCGGTCGCGTCCGGCAGCATCTCGGTTCACGTTCGCAGCGGTCAGGTCAGTTGCCGGATGCTGGTGGACGGCGTGGTCCGCGACCAACAGTCCGACGACCATCAGGACGCCGATGTCGAGTGCAGGGTGAAGTCGGCATGACCGAGCATCGCCTCGACGCGCCCAGGGTCAAACGCCCTTTCGTGCCCAGGATGGTCCGGGCCTTCGCGATACCGATCATCTTGTTCTGGGGCCTGCTCGCGGTCACCACGAACACCTTTATGCCCCAAGTGGAGCGGGTCGCCGAAGAGCTCGCCGGACCGATGGTCCCGCACTACGCGCCCTCACAGCGGGCGCTGCTGCACATCGGCGAGAAGTTCCGCGAGTCCAACTCCACCAACTTGACCATGGTGGTGTTCGAGGCGAACCGTCCGCTGGGCGACGCGGACCACCGTTACTACGACGACCTGATGCGCCGCCTTCAGAACGACACCAGGCACGTGCAATACGTGATGGACCTGTGGGGCAAGCCGTTCACCGCCGCGGGGGCGCAAAGCGTGGACGGCAAGTGCACCTACGTGCTCCTTCGTCTCGCCGGCGACATCGGCCAGATACAGGCCAATCAATCCGTGGACGCCGTCCGCGACATCATCAAGAAGGACACGCCACCACCGGGCCTCAAGGTCTACGTGAGCGGCGCGGCTCCCCTGGCCTCCGACACGCTCGCCATCGCCAATGCCAGCCTGAACAACGTCACGATCGTCACAATCATCCTCATCGTGGTGATGCTGTTGCTGGTCTACCGCACCCCGTCCACCCTGCTGGTCCCCTTGCTCGGCGTGCTCATCGAGATGCTCGTCGCGAAGGGCATCGTCTCGACGCTCGGGCATTACGGGTACATCGAACTGTCGTCATTCGCCGTGAACATCGTGATCGCGCTGACATTGGGAGCCGGAACGGATTACGGCATCTTCCTGATGGGCCGATATCACGAGGCGCGCCAGGCGGGTGAAAGCCGCGAGGACAGTTTCTACATCGCGTACAAGGGCGTCGCGCCCATCATCATCGGCTCCGGCCTCACGATCGCCGGCGCGTGTTACTGCTTGACGTTCGCGCGGTTGAATTACTTCCACACCATGGGGCCCGCCGTCGCGATCACCATGCTGTTCACCATCGCGGCGGCGATGACGCTGGGACCGGCGGTGCTGACCGTCGGCAGCCTGTTCGGGATGTTCGACCCGAGGACCGTCACCCATGGACGTCTCTATCGGCGCATCGGAGCGAGCGTGGTGCGCTGGCCGGTGCCGATCCTGGTGGCCAGTTCCGCCATCGTCATGATCGGGGCGATCTTCGTTCCCACCTACCGGCAGAACTATGACGACAGGCAATATCAACCGGCCAGTGCGCCGGCCAATCTCGGTTTCCAAGCCGCGGATCGACACTTCCCCAAGAGCAAGCTCTTCTCGGAGATGCTCATGGTCGAAACCGATCACGACATGCGCAACTCGGCCGATTTCATTTCGCTGGACCGGGTCGCCAAGGCGCTGATCCGCCTGCACGGCGTGGCGATGGTGCAGGGCATGACACGACCCCTGGGCCGCGCGCTCGAACACGCCAGCCTCCCATACCTTTTCACCACGCAGGGCAGCGGCAACGGACAACAACTCCCGTTCAGCAGGGAGCAGAACTCCAACACCGACGCGCAGGCCGAGATCCAGGCGCACTCGGTTGAGGTGTTGCGCAAGGAGGTCGGCTTCTTCCAGAAGGTGTCCGACGAACTGCACCAAACGGTCCTGACCGTCGAAGACCTGCAACGGGTCAGCGACGACATCCGCGACGAGGTCTCCAACGTCGACGACTTCTTCCGTCCGATCAAGAGCTACTTCTATTGGGAGAGGCACTGTTTCGACATCCCCATTTGCTGGACGTTCCGTTCGCTGTTCGAGACCATCGACCAGATCGACAAACTGGCCGACGACATCGCGGACGCGAAGGTGTCCCTCCAAGAGGTGGACAAGACCTTCCCGCAGATCATCGCGCAGCTGAAGGCGACCGCCGACGACACCGAGGCGCTGCAGTCGAAGCTGGTCAACAGCTACGGGTCGGCGGATCTGCAAACCGTGCAAACCGAGCAGACTTTCGACGACCTGATCAACGTCGGAAACGACTTCGACAGGTCTCGCAGCGACGACTTCTTCTACATCCCGCACGAGGGTTTCGACAACGAGGACGTCAAGGCGGGGATGAAGCTGATGATGTCGCCGGACGGCAAGGCGGCGCGGTTCATTGTCACCCACGAGGGCGACGCCATGGGCCCCGAAGGCGTGGAGCACGTCGAGCAGTTCCCCGAGGCGATCAAAACGATCCTGAAAGAGACCTCGTTGGCGGGCGCCAGAATCTACATCGGCGGTTCGGGGTCCAACGACAAGGACATCAAGCAATACGCGATGTCCGACCTCATGATCGCGGCGATCGCCGCCTTCGTGCTCATCTTCTTGATCATGATGTTCATCACCCGAAGTCTGGTGGCGGCCTTGGTGATTCCGGGCACCGTGGCCTTCTCCTACGCCGGGGCCTTCGGGCTGTCCATACTCGTGTGGCAACACCTCATCGGACTGCACCTGCATTGGCTGGTGCTACCCCTGACCTTCATCATCCTGGTGGCGGTCGGATCGGACTACAACCTGCTCCTGATCAACCGGGTCAAGGAGGAACTGCACGGTGGAATCCACACCGGTCTGATCCGGGCCCTCGGCAGCACGGGCGGCGTGGTGACCTCGGCCGGCCTGGTTTTCGCCTTCACGATGCTGGCGATGCTCACCAGCGATCTGCGCACCATCGGTCAGGTGGGTTCGACCGTGTGTATCGGCCTGTTGCTCGACACGCTGATCGTGCGTTCGTTCGTCGTGCCCTGCATCCTGCGGATCCTCGGGCCGTGGTTCTGGTGGCCGACGTTGGTGCGCACCCGCCCGGTGGCGGCGGGCTAGCCGGCGCCCTTGCCGTTGTCGACGCGATAGACGGCGCCGTGGACGGCCACCGCGGCGTCGCTGGCCAAAAAGGCGATCACGTTCGCCACGTCGATGGGCTGCATCATGCCGCGCGGCGAGGCGGTGCGCATGATCAGGTCGTAATTCGGATCGTCGGGCGCGCTGAAATGTTCGATTTGCGGCGTGAGCATGCCACCCGGGCATATCGCGTTGACGCGCAAGCGATCCGCGGTGTACTCGACGGCCAGGGCGCGGGTGAGCCCGATCAGCCCATGCTTGGCGGCGCAGTAACCGGCCGAGTACGCCTGGCCCTCGACGCCGGCAATGGAACTGACGTTGACGATGTTGCCGCCGCGTTCGAGCAGCCGCGGCAGCGCGGCCCGGCAGAGGTAAAACGGGCCGTTCAGGTTGACCGCGAGGTCTTGGTCCCAGTCGTCGTCGGTCATCGACTCCGTCCTGCGCATCTGGTGCCGGCCGGCGATGTTGACAAGCACGTCCAGCCCACCCGTCTCGCGCACGCACTGCTCGACGGCGTCCCGGCAGGCCTGCGCCGAGGCGACGTCCACCGAGGCATACGAACCGCCGGGGACGTCGGCGAAAACCTCGGCCAAGCGCGCCGTATCCCGGGCGATGCCGAAAACCGTTGCGCCCTGGCGGGAAAACAGCCGGGCCGTCTCGGCGCCAAGGCCCGACGACGCTCCGGTCACCAACGCGACCTTGCCCCGCAGTGCTGACATGGTTGTCCTTGCGCTCAGTAGGAACGGATCCGCGCAACGCTACCGCGGAGCAACCCGAGCGGAACGCCAAACCTCGGCCCCCACATGGTCATCGCGCGGCGCGCGGTGAGCAGGACGAGCAGGCTGAACGCCAGCCTGCCGAGGGCGATTCGGCTCGTTCGGCTCTTCCAGCTTGGCGGCGTCGATTCCGCGCGTCGGCCGAAGTAGTAACCGACACCCATCGCCATCGCGAGGGCCGCGATGGCCGCAAGCACCGTCATGATGATGAGGGTTTCGCGTCATCGTCGCGGCGAGGTCACGCGCGAGACACACCTTGGCCACTACGGGCCGGCAGGTGAGGCGCTAGCCGACCTCGCTTGCGACGTACACGGCCACGTAACCGATCGGAATCCCGGTCCAGGTGGCGATGCATTCGCGTGCGGCCATTTCCACCGCGCTCCGGCGGAAGGTGCGGGTGACCCTGCCGATCTCGGGAATCCGAATGGTCCACCCATCGGCGTCGCGAGTGACCTCGACATCGAAGCACTGGCCGACCATTGGGCATTTCACGCGAGGCACGACCCGCGACGAGCGGGTGCTGCGCAGCGATTGTCGGCGCAGCAGGGTGGGCTGAATGGGCATGGCTGCTTTCGGAGAGTCGCAATCAGAACCGCGGGCAAGAGTAATGCGCATTCAGAGGAAAACCTAATCGGCTGGGCAGCCGGCGTGAGGTTGAGGCACAGTCTCCACCGAGTCGTTGCCGGGACTTAATCTCGAGTTCGAGTCCGACCGAAGGAACGAACGATGCGACTGGTCCAGGCGGCCGCGATTGCCCTGCCCGCGTTGATCGTCGGCTGTTTTGCCGGGTCGCCGGCGCACGCGGACGGCGGCTATGGGCCCGGGTCCTACGCGGTGCCCGCGCAACTCCCCTACGGCATCTACGTCGCCCACGCCGAGCCGGGCGACTACCGAGCGGCCTGTGTCTTCACCACATGGACCAGCGATGGCCGGATGATCAACTCCGACAGCGGGATTGAGACGACCCAGGTGACGGCGAATCTCACGGCGCCCGCGGTGGCGAAGTTCATCACGCACGGCTGCACGCCGTGGACGAAGCTGCGGTGAACCCTCATGACGCGGTGCGGCGCTTGCGCGAGGCGGCCGAGCGCGCCGGCCGGGCCCGCATGTGATCGCGGGCGCGGCTCATGATGTCGCCGAGCTCGTCGACGTCCTCGCCAGAGAGCGCATCGAACAGCATGTCGCGGACGACGTCGATGTGGCCCGGCAGCACTTTCGCAAGCCGCGCGTGGCCCTTCTCGGTGCTGCGCACGACCGTGGCGCGCTGGTCGTCGGCGCTGGCTTCGCGGATGATCAGCCCCGCCCGCTCCAGCAGACCGGCCTGGTGGGTGAGGCCGCTGCGGCTGTAGACCACACCGTCGGCGAGCTCGGTCATGGTGAGCGGGCGGTCGGCATCGGCGAGCTTGGCCAGGATCTCGAACTGCACGTAGCTGAGGTCCCCCTCGGCCCGTAGCTGGCGCTGCACGGCGTACTGCAGCAGGCTGACCGCCTCCATCAGGGCGAAGTACGCGCGCATCTGCTGAGGCTTCAGGGGCGGGGCCATGCCGCCATCGTAATGCTTCGAACTTGAAGCAATGTGGCGATCGTCACCCGGCGTTCCCGGAATCGCTTCGAGTTCGAAGCAAGTTGTACGGGGCGTAACTGCTTCGAAGTTGAAGCACCTAGGAAACGGAGAAGACCATGAAGGCTGTGCAATACCACCGTTACGGCGGCAGCGAGGTTCTGCAATACGAAGAGGTTGAGCGGCCGGTGCCCGGCCCCGGCCAGGTCCTGGTGCGGGTGGCCGCGACCTCGTTCAACCCGGTCGATGCCGGCATCCGGGGCGGCTACCTGTCCGAGGTGTACGCGATTTCCTTCCCCCACACACCGGGCGTCGACGTCGCGGGCACCATCGCCGAGCTCGGCGAGGGGGTAACCGGCTGGAAGATCGGCGACGCCGTGGTGGGCATGCTTCCGCTGGACCGCCCGGGCGCCGCCGCCGAGTACGCGCTCGCCCCGGCCGAGGTGCTGACGGCCGCGCCCGACTCGGTGCCGCTGGCCGATTCAGCCGCGCTGCCGACCGTCGGATTGACGGCGTGGCAGGCTCTGTTCGAGGTCGCCGGCCTGAAGGCGGGTCAGTCCGTTCTGGTCAACGGTGCCGGCGGAGCGGTCGGCGGCTACGCGGTCCAGCTCGCCAAGCGGGCCGGGGCCGTCGTCACCGCGACCGCGTCGGCGCGCAGCGCTGCCCGGCTGCGCCGCTACGAGGCCGACCGGATCATCGACTACATCGACTACACGGCCGCCCCGCTCGCGGTCGCCGGGCAACCGTTCGATGTGGTGCTGAACCTGGTCAGCACGTCACCGGAGCAGACCGCGGCCCTGGTCGGCCTGGTCGCCGACGGCGGGTTTTACGTCGGCACGATGACGTCCGGCGAGGAGGACCCGGCACGGCGGGTGCACGCGCAGCGGGTGTTCGTCCGCAGCGACGCCGCGCAGCTGGCCGAACTGGTCAACCAGGTCGACGCCGGAAAGCTGGTGATCGACGTTGCCGATCGCCGACCGCTGACCGACGCGGCCGCGGTGCACGATGACTCCGACGCCAATCGTCTGCGGGGAAAGACGATTCTGGTTCCATGAGTCTCGGCCGATAGACGTGGCCCCCCGGTGATTTGCCGGCGGGCCACGTCTATCGGGACTGCGGGGCTATCCGCCGCAGGACTCGACTTCCTTCGGCCGCCGCACCACCCGCTGGCGCGCGGGCCTGCCGGCGCCGAGGTCAATGCCCTGCGGCTCCACCCGGTTTCGTCCGTTGGACTTGGCGCGATACAGCGCCTGGTCGGCACGGCTGACCAGCCCGTCGATCGGGTCGCTCGCGGCGCCGATCGCGTAGCCGACGCTGCACGTCAACGCGATCGAGTGTTGGTCGAACTCAACCGGCGACTCGGCCTGTGCAGCTCGAATCCGCTCCGCGATGCCCGCCACGTCCCCGGTTTCGGCGTCGGCCATGAGCACGAGGAACTCCTCGCCGCCGATCCGCCCGACGGCGTCCACCGACCTGATCGATGCCCGCAACCGCTGCGCGCATTCGCGCAACACCTCGTCGCCCGCTGGGTGCCCATAGGTGTCGTTGATCTTCTTGAAGTGGTCGATGTCGACGAGCAGGGCCGCCAGTTGCGCGGGGCCGCCGGCCTTCAGCCGCTCGGTCTCGGCGATCTCGAAGATGGCCCGCCGGTTCCAAAGCCGGGTCAGCACATCGACATTCGCCTTCATCTTGAGCTCGTCGTTGGCGCGGGCGAGCGCCAGTTGCGTCTCCGACATCCGAGCGACCTGCAGCTCCTGCTGGGCCATCGCGGCAAGGTCGCGCAGCGAGCGGTCCTCGTCGTCGTCGAAATCGCGCGGCTTGGTGTCCCCGATGCAGAACATGCCGACGCGCTCCCCCTCGAACCTCAACGGCACACCGGCGTAGAAGACCCAGGTGTTCGCGAAGCCGCTGTCGTGCACCCTCGGGTCGGTGCGCGCGTCGCGGACGATGAAGGTTTCGTCGCTGAGCACGGCGTGGTGGCAGTAGGAGTCACACCGCAATCCCTCGACTCCGTCGAACCCCTGCGCGCTCTTCAGCCAGGCCAATTTTTCGCCGACGATGTCGATGACCGCCATCGGAACGTCGAACAGGCGCCGGGCCAATCGCGTGAGCTTGTCGAAGCGCTCTTCCGCGGGTGTCCCCAGCAAGCCGACGCGCCGCACCGCGGCCATGCGCTGATCCTCGGCCGGTGCATATGGCGCTTCGGGCATTTGTCGTCCAGTTAACGTCGCTGACGGAGGGTCAGAGCATTGTAGGACGCTGGCGGCATGCCGACGCAACGCTCGGGTCGGGAAATCTACCCGGGCGGCGAATGCCGGGGTTCGCTAATCCGCTCGGCTCGGCGGGAATTCGGCCCGCTTCTCGATGGTCTCGCGATACGCATGCACCCGGCCCGCGATCGTCGCTAGCACCGCGATGGTGCGACCGTTACGCCCGTACGCGGCGACGAACTCCCAGGTGTCCGGATGGCCTTCGACGATCTCGACGGCATCGTAATCCGTTGGCACGCCCAGCATTTGCAGCTTGACGTCGTATTGATCGGACCAGAAGTACGGCAGTTCGGCGTGGAGCTCGGCGGGTTCGGGGCCCGCCAGCAATGTCCGCGCCGCGGTCGCACCCTGACGGCCCGCGTCCTCCCAGTGCTCGGTGCGCAGGTGCCTTTCGTACAGGGGGTGCCACCAGCGCGCGACGTCACCTGCCGCAACCACAGGGGCGTCCGAGGTGCTGCCCTCCGCGACACCGCCGGCGTCGCAGATCACCCCGTCGTCGACACGCACTCCGGAGCCGTCCAGCCAGTCGGTCGCCGGGGTGACCCCGAGTCCGACGATGACCAGGTCGGCCGGAACCTGCGAGCCGTCGGTGAGCCGAACACCTTTCACCCGGCCGTTGCCCACGAATCCGTCGACGCCCACGCCCACCCGCAGGTCCACGCCATGCTGACGATGCAAATCGGCCCAGCGTGACGCCAGCTCCTTACCCAACGCGGAAAGCAATGGGCTGTCGGCTTTTTCGACCAGCGTGACGTCCAGGCCCATCAACCGACAACTCGCGGCGACCTCGGCGCCGATGAACCCGCCCCCGACCACCACGACCCGAGGGCGCGAAGCCAACCGTTCCCGGATGGCCAGGCAGTCTTCGACCGTGCGCAGCAATAGCACCCCTTCCGGAACCGGGCCGCCCGGCCACTCGCGCGGGACCGCCCCGGTGGCCACCACGAGTCCGTCGAACGGCAGGGGCAGGTCCTGGCCGTCGTCATGCACGTGGACGACGCGCGACGACAGGTCCAACTTGAGCGCCGCCGCGCCGCGGAGCACACGCGCACCAATATCGAATTGCGGTGCCAGGTCGACACCGGCCCGGTGCACGTGGCCGGTGAGAAACTTCTTCGACAGCGGCGGCCGATGGTAAGGCGCCTGCCGCTCGGCGCCCACGATGGTCAGGGCGCCGTCATAGCCCTCGTGCCGCAGCGCCTCCGCCGCGCGCGTGCCCGCCACACCGGCACCGACAACGACGATCTCTTTCAGGTTCCCCAGCTGCCTAGTCGGCATCGATCAGTCCTCCACCGTGATCGCCTGTGTCGGACAGGACACCTCGGCGCCGATCAACTGCTGGCGCAGCTCTTCGGGCGCGTCCTCCTGCAGCACGTGGAGCCCGTCCTCTCGCACGTCGAACACCTCGTGGCAGATGCTCATGCACACGCCATTGCCATCACAGGTGTCGAGATCGACCGAAACCTTCATCGCGCCACCGCCTTTCGCGCTCCGTTGCCCTCGATCCCTTGCGTTTGATCCGGCGACTTCCCTTGGGAGCGTGCCCGCTCCCGGGCGGCCTTCGCCACCGGGGAATAGTTCAGGTAGTCGACAGCCATCTGTGTTGACCCCTCGTCGTTCGGATGGTGGCTGGGCCGCATGTACCGGACGGGCGTCGTCACGAGCAGCTTCCACGGGCCCGGTATCCGGTACTCGCGGGCGGCCGACAGCCAGTCCCTAAAACGCCACTTCTGATCGATGGTCGGGTCCTGGGCCATCAGGTAACGAGCCCCCGCGACCCACCAACCGATGAACAGCGGCGAGACGAACAACATCGAGAACGCCCTGATGAAGTAGTTCCCCGAGACGTGTTGGTAGACGTCGTACACCAGCGAGCGGTGCTCGACCTCCTCGGCCCCGTGCCAGCGCAGCAGGTCGAGCATCATGGGGTCGGCCTTCGCGTAGTCCAGACCTCGGTTGGTCAGCACCCATTGGCCCAGCATCGCTGTGTAGTGTTCCAGCGCGGCCACGTCGGCCAGGCGCCGATACAGCCACCACCGCTTCATGGCCGGCGGAAACCACTTGGGCGGGTCCCCCAGGGTCATTGACAACAATCTCCCGAGCCGGTCCGTGTACGGCTTGGTTTCGATGCCCTGTTCGGCTAAGTGGTCCAGTACCACCTGGTGCGCCCACGCATGCCAGGACTCCTGCTGGATGAACGGCTTGATCGCGGCCTCCAACTCCGGATCGTCGACCAGCGACGACGCCTCGAGGACGGCCTTGATGAAGTGCCGCTCGCCCTCGGGCAGCAGCAGATGCAGGACGTTGATCATGTGCGTCGAAAACGGGTCGTCGGGCACCCAGTGCAACGGCGTCTCCGACCAGTCGAACCGGACCATCCGGCGGTAGAGGGGATGTCCCTCGTGGTGAAGTTGGACCTCGGGCATCGAAAGCTTCCTCCCGAATTGGCTGCGAACAATCGTTCACTCGGCCGCGTACCCACACCGGTGGCCGGTTATGCGTACCGCCGGTACGAGGATTCTGAGAGTTCGCTGCCTAGTCGCGGAGGTCCGCGACCGGCCCGTTGTCGGCGCTGATAGGTCGGGATCGCACGTCACCGGCGCTTCCAGTCATGACTCGACACGATCAACCGCAGACACCGATTTGATATCGACTACTACGCGCCACTTATGTCGACAAAAGTCACAAAATTAACATCACGCGATGCAGGATTCGTCGGCGAATGTGCGGCCGTCGCGCGCCATTTCCCGGCGCGACCTGTTGCGTTACGCCGTTGCCATTTCTGCACTGCCGGGGTTGTACGCGGCCTCGACGAGTGTCGCCGGCGCCGTCCCTGCTCCGCCCCCTGCCACTCCTCGACTGATCGACTTCGCGATGCGCCAAATTCCTGCGGACCAGATTCGAGCCGCCGGTTACGCCGGGGTGATCAACTACGTCTCGCTGTCGCGCCCCGGCTCGTCCATGGGCGCCAAGCCGATCACGCGGCCCTACGCCGAGCAGCTGACCGCCGCCGGGCTGATGATCGTAAGCAATTACCAATACGGCAAGCCGGGCGGGACGGCACCATCGGACTTCAGGCGCGGGTTCGAGGGCGGCGTTGCGGACGCTCGCACCGCCTGGCAGCTGCACACCGCGGCCGGTGGCGGTCAGAGCGCCCCGATCTTCTTCAGCGTCGACGAGGACATCAACCACGACACCTGGAACAACTTGGCGCTCAAGTGGTTTCGCGGAATCAATTCGGTGCTGGGAGTGCAGCGCACCGGCGTCTACGGCGGAATCGACGTGTGCCAATGGGCCGCCGCCGACGGCGTCATCGGAAATTCGGGCACCCCCGGCCACCGGTGGGCCTGGCAGACCAAGGCCTGGTCGCGCGGCCAGGTCGACCGCACCGCCGTTCTCTACCAACGCGTGGTGAGCACGCCATCGAATCCGGGCCCGGTGGTCGGGGGGCTCCAAGTCGACGTCAACGACGTCCTTGCCGCGGACTGCGGCCAGTGGAACCTGCATCGGTGAACTTGACGCGCTCGCGTCACGCCAGTTTGACCGATCCGCGAGCGCTGGGAGCCAGTTGGCCGGCCTGCGTGAGAGCGGTTAGTGCATCGATGTCACGGGTCAGCTGGTGGTAGAGGACTGCCGGTCCGAGCCATCTGCCCACGAGACTGCGGAGTGCCACGGGGTTGAGCGGCCGCGCGGGAGGATCGAGCAGAACCGACTGCAGTGTGCGTACAGCGAGTTCGATGAGGTCGTCGATCGCGGCGTCGTCGAAACCGTGGCCTGCCCAGTCGACGTCATATCGTCGGAACATCTCTCGTCCCAGGCCAAACGCCGCGCCGGCGGTCAACGAGGCCGACGTGCCACCCGGTAGCCGTGCGTCTAGGACGCGTGCCATCAGGGGGTCGTCGGCGAACTCCTCGGCCGCGAATGCTACGCCCTCGACGACGGCAGCCGCCGGATTTGTCCACCCCCGCAGGTGAGCGGCCAAACGATCGAGAAAGCCGTTAGCCGAACGCATCTGGCTGCCGACCACAAGCGCGTCAGCCCCAGGAAAGTAACGGTAAATGGTCTGGCGGCTCACTCCCAGAACGCGGGCCAGGTCGCTGACGCGGATGGCCGATCCGCCTTCGGCAACCAAGGAGTCAACCGCGTCCAAAATCCTGTTGACGGCTTCCTCGTCGGAGGCCGGCGTGCGGCCCGACCATCCATGGCTACGCATGGACAGGGCTCATCATCGTGCTCCAGTTCCGTTCGACGTGACAACGTGAAGCTAAAAGTATTGCGAGTTGAAGCCAAGGTCAACGGACATCCTCCGCTTCACACATGCCAGACCGTACGAAATCGATAGGAACAGCGTGCGACTGCCCGCAGTACCCCGCCCCCTCACCACACCGCGTGAATCCGCAATAGTCAACGATGACGCAACATATTGGTCTGATTTGTCTTGTCAGTCGGCGCTAGGTCTGCTGTGATACCTCAAGGAATCGCGGCAGGTTCCACTGCTCCAGGAGGAAGGGCCATGGCCGTAAGTGAGGTCAGCGACATTCGGTACGACCCCTACGATGTGGAACTTCTGGCCGATCCCTACCCGGCGTTCCGGCGGCTGCGCGAGGAGTCGCCGCTGTACTACAACGAGCCGTACGATTTCTACGCGCTCAGTCGTTTCGACGACGTGAGCCGCGCGCTCGTCGACACCGGTACCTTCAGTTCATCGCGCGGAATGATCCTCGAAGTGATCAAGGCCAACATCGAGATACCGTCTGGCATCATCGTTTTCGAAGACCCACCGGTTCACGACATTCACCGAAAGCTGCTCGCGCGGGTATTCACCCCTCGCAAAGTCGCAGCACTCGAGGGCAAAATTCGAGCGTTTTGCGCACAATGTCTCGATCCCCTTGTCGGCACTGGACGATTCGACTTTATTGCCGATCTCGGCGCCCAAATGCCGATGAGGGTCATCGGGATGCTGGTCGGCATCCCCGAGCAGGACCAAGAACGCGTCCGGGATCGCTCGAACGCGTCGTTGCTCACCGAGGCCGGCCAACCCATGACCCTGGCCAAGGGCATCAACCCCGACGAGGCCTACGACGAGGTGTTCGCCGCTTATCTCGACTGGCGCGTCGAACACCCCTCCGACGACATCATGACCGAGCTCCTCAACGTCGAATTCGAGGACGAGACAGGGCTTCGCCGAAAGCTGACCCGCGACGAAATCCTGCTCTATATCGGGCTCATCGCTGCCGCGGGCAACGAGACCACCACCCGACTCCTCGGCTGGGCAGGAAAGGTTCTCGCCGACCATCCCGACCAGCGGCGCGAAATCGCTGCGAATCACCAGTTGATTCCACAGACGGTCGAGGAGCTGCTGCGCTACGAACCCCCGGTACCGCACCTCGCCCGCTACGTCACTCGCGATACCGAGTGGTACGGCCACACGGTGCCCGAGGGCAGCGTCATGATGCCGCTTATCGCCTCGGCCTGCCGTGACCACCGCCAATTCCCGCCCGACGGAGATCGATTCGACATCCATCGCCGGCCGCGTCAGCATCTGGCGTTCAGCGTGGGAGCTCACTTTTGCCTTGGAGCAGCGCTTGCGAGGCTGGAGGCACGGGTGGCGCTCGAGGAAATCCTCAAGCGCTTCCCCGAATGGGACATCGACACCGACAACGCACACCTATCGTCCGCCTCGGCTGTCCGAGGCTGGGAATCGATGCCCGCGTTCGTCTAGCTCAGACGCCGTGGCTGGATCAGGAGCAGAATCTGGTGGTCGTCACAATTGCCGTCAAACGGTGTGCAGATACGTTCGCAAGAGAGACTTTTGCCTGGTGGAGCTAAGGGGACTCGAACCCCTGACCCCCACACTGCCAGTGTGGTGCGCTACCAGCTGCGCCATAGCCCCAAGTCGTGCCAATCGAAGCTACACCAACCGCAACCGTGGTTCAAAGCTGCTGATCAGGCCGCCTCGTCGTCGTCCGCCTCGGCCGGCACGGCTTCGGGCTGGATGAGCGTCCGGGTTTCCGGCGCCAGTACCCAACCGAGCGCGGCGATCAGCAAGACGATCCCGCTGATGCCGAAGCCCCAGCCGAAACCCAGCTTCTCGGCGGCCCAGCCGACCGTCACGGAGCCGACGATGGCACCCAGGTCGGACACCATCTGCACCGCCGCCACCGGCATGCCCGCGCGCGCCTCGCTGCCCAGCAGGTCGGCCACCGCCGCCTGCATCGGCGACATGAAGATGCCGGTCGTCGCGCCGGACACGGCCGCCGCGACCATGAAGGCCGGCAACGACGACACGACACCGAGCGCGGCGGTCGCCACACCGGATGCCGCCAGCCCGACGATCAACAACGTGCGCCGTCCCATCCGGTCGGACAGATAGCCGCTGGGGACGACGGCCACGGCGTTACCCGCCGCGAACGCCGACAGCGCCGCCCCGATGACGCCGACGCTTTCGCCCATCACGTCGGACAAGAACAGCGGGACCAGCGCGACGCGCAGACCGAACGCGGACCAGCCCGTCGCGAAATTCGCCAGCAGCGCCGACCAATACGCGCGGTAGCGCAGCGCCTGGCGCATCGTCACCGTGGAGCGTGTCGGGGGCGGCGGCGCGGCCAGCGCCGAATGCCGCAGGCCGAAGAACAGCGCCACGACCACCCCGAGCATGACGACGCCGTACACGATGAACGGAGCGGTCAACCCCCAGCCGGCCGTCAGGCCGCCGATCACCGGGCCGCCGACCGCGCCCACCATGAACGAGGTGGTGAACAGGCCCGCGATCCGCCCGCGCGCGTCGGGCGGGCTGATATGGATCATCAGGCCCAGGGCCGAGACAAAAAACATCGTCGAGCCGATGCCGCTGATCGCGCGGAAAGTCAATAACTGCCAATAGGTGTGCGAATATGCGCACGCGATCGTGGACAACGCCACGATCAGCAAACCGCCGATGTAGATCCGCCGTTCGCCCAGCCGTTGCACAAGCGCCCCGCTGACCGGGGCGAAACACAGGCGGCTCAACGAAAAGACGGTGACCAAGAAAGTCACCGCCTTGATGCTGACCCCGAAGGTATGCGCGAATGCGGGAAGCGCCGGCGAGACCACCCCGTAGCCCAGCGCGACCATGATGTTCGCCCAGCTGAGGATCCACGCTTCGCGCGGCAAGCGCGCCGGACGGGACCCGCATTCCCCCGTGCGGGCGAGGCGAAGGGAAATGGTCACCCAATGACTTTATTAACCACCTCGCGCGCGGCTTCCTGCACCTGGGCCAAATGCTCCGGGCCGTTGAACGATTCGGCGTAAATCTTGTACACGTCCTCGGTGCCCGACGGCCGCGCGGCAAACCATGCGTTGGCGGTTGTCACCTTCAGCCCACCCAGCGCGGCGCCATTGCCGGGCGCCGCGGTGAGTTTCGCGGTGATCGGCTCGCCGGCCACCTCGGTGGCGGTCACCTGATCCGGGGAGAGCTTGGCCAGGCGGGCCTTTTGCTCACGGTCGGCGGGCGCGTCGACCCGCGCATACGACGGCGTGCCGTACTCGTCGGTCAGCTCCCGATAGCGCTCCGACGGGCTCGATCCGGTGACGGCCAAAATCTCGGACGCCAGCAGCGCCAGGATGATGCCGTCCTTGTCGGTGGTCCACACCGAGCCGTCGCGCCGCAGGAACGACGCCCCCGCGGACTCCTCGCCGCCGAAGCCGATGGTCCCGCCGATCAGGCCGTCGACGAACCACTTGAACCCGACCGGCACCTCGACGAGCTTGCGGCCGATCCCGGCGACCACCCGGTCGATGATCGACGAACTGACGGCCGTCTTGCCGACGGCGATGCCCTCCGGCCACGACGGCCGGTGCGTGTAGAGGTAGTCGATGGCCACCGCGAGGTAGTGGTTGGGGTTGAGCAGCCCCTCGTCGGGAGTGACGATGCCGTGCCGGTCGGAGTCGGCGTCGTTGCCGGTGGCGATCTGATAGAGGTCCGAGGTGGCGATCACGCGGATGAGCCCAGCCATCGCGTCGGGCGAGCTGCAGTCCATCCGGATCTTGCCGTCATGGTCGAGCGTCATGAACCGCCAGGTCGCGTCGACCAGTGGGTTGACCACCGTCAGGTCGAGGCCGTGCCGCTGGGCGATCTCACCCCAGTAGTCGACGCTCGCGCCGCCCAGCGGGTCGGCGCCGATGCGCACCCCGGCCGCACGGATCGCGTCGATGTCGACCACGTTCGGCAGGTCGTCGACGTAGGTGCCCAGGTAGTCGTAGCGCTCGACGCTGCCGAGCGCGCGGGCCAGCGGCACCCGCTTCACCTCCGCTCCCCTGGCGCGCAGAATCTCGTTGGCGCGCTTGGCGATTGCGTTGGTCGCATCGGTGTCCGCGGGACCGCCGTTGGGCGGGTTGTACTTGAAGCCGCCGTCGGGCGGCGGGTTGTGCGAGGGCGTGACGACGATCCCGTCGGCCAGACCTTCGGTGCGTCCGCGGTTGTAGCGCAGGATGGCGTGGCTGACCGCCGGTGTGGGCGTGTAGCGGTCGCGCGAGTCGATCATCGCCACCACATCGTTGGCGGCCAGCACCTCCAGCGCCGACACCCACGCCGGCTCGGAGAGCCCGTGCGTGTCACGGCCGATGAACAACGGCCCGGTTGTGCCGTGCGCCGCGCGGTATTCGACGATCGCCTGGGTGATGGCCAGGATGTGGGCCTCGTTGAAGGCCCCGCTCAGCGCCGACCCGCGATGGCCCGACGTGCCGAACACCACCTGCTGAGCGACGTCGTCGGGATCGGGCGCCACCGTGTAGTAGGCCGTCACCAGGTGAGGCAGATCGACAAGGTCTTCGGGCTGGGCCGGCTGACCGGCACGGGGGTGGGCCATGGTTATCAATTCTGCCCGCGCCGCACGTGACCGACTTGTCAGGTACTTTTCTGACGTCCCCGGTTCACCCACCCGTAAGTCCTGGCAAAGCGGAAGGGATCGCGCGTGGCACACGACTATCGCGAGCTGGCCGCGGTGTTCGCCGGCGGGGCGCTGGGCTCCCTGGCCCGCGCCGGCTTGGGCGCACTCGCCGCGGGCGACCCGGCGAGCTGGCCCTGGCCGACGTTCACGGTGAACATCGTCGGCGCCTTCCTGTTGGGTTACTTCACCACCCGGCTGCTGGAGCGGTTGCCGCTGTCGAGCTATCGGCGCCCGCTGCTCGGGACCGGATTGTGCGGCGGGCTCACGACGTTCTCCACGATGCAGGTCGAGACGGTGCGCATGCTCGAACACGGCCATTGGGCCCTGGCAGCGGGTTACACCCTCGCCAGCATCGTGCTGGGACTGTTGGCGGTGCACGTGGCCACCAAGCTGGTGCGCCGGGTACGGATCCGCGGATGACGGCCACGGTCACGACCGTCGCGGTGTGGGCCGGCGTCGTGGTGATCGGCGGCATCGGGTCGGTGCTGCGCTTCGTGGTCGACCGCGCGGTGGCCCGCCGGGCGGCGCGGTCCTTTCCGTTCGGCACGCTGGTCGTGAACATCAGCGGCGCCGCGCTGCTCGGCTTCCTCGGGGGCCTCGTGCTCAGCAAGGAGGCGGCCCTGCTGGCCGGCACCGCGTTCGTGGGCGCCTACACCACGTTCTCCACCTGGATGCTGGAGACACAGCGGCTCGGCGAGGAACGCCAGGTGCGCGCGGCGACGGCCAACATCGTCGTCAGCGTCGTGCTCGGTGAAGCGGTCGCCTTCCTCGCGCAGCGGCTCGCCGAGCTCGTCTGACTCAGGCGCGCGGCCCGTCCTCGGGCGTGCGCGGCAGCATGTACAGCGCCATCCGCCGGTTCGACATGTCGTGCTCGCCGAGGAACAGGCAGCCGCCCCGCTCGCAGAAGGTGCGCGCCTGAACGTTGCGGTGGTCGGGATCGAACATGATGCGCCGGCATGCCGGATCCAGGCCCAAGATGCTGCCCACCAAATGCGGCAGCAGGAAACTGACGTGTCCGCGCTTGATGTACTCCAGATCGGCGACCGCGACGTGCAGACCCAGGTCGTGGGGATCATACTCATACCGCTTGGCGATGGAATCCTTTGCCGCCCTGTACAATTCGATGTACGCCCGCGGAATCGCGTCGAGTGTGGCGATGAACGGCCGGGAAAAGCCGCCATCGAGTTGCGCACGTAGGTAGCGGTGCCAGCGCGCCACCGGCCACGCGGACTCCCACGCTTGCGCCAGGTGCGGCCGGTTCATCCACTCGGTGATCATCTCGGCGTCGTTGTCCGGGTCGACGAGTCGCAGGCCGTAGGGCTCGGGCAACGTCGGTATGGGCGGCGGCGGGACCGCACGAACCTCGTCGGTGATGTCGGTCAACTCCCGCGGCAGCACCGGATCGGTCTGGCTCACGCCGGTATCACCGCCATCCACCGCTCGGCCAGCGCCGAGACCCAATCGGCCGCCGCCTCGGGGGCCTCGGGCGGCGACTCGACGAGAACCAATTCGTCCACGCCCAATTCGGTGAGCGCGCCGACGTCGCCCAACCCCGCGTCGCGCAGAGCCACCGAGAGCCGCAGTTGCGCACGGTCACGCCCCGCCTCGGCGCACAACCGGTCCAGTGTGGCGATCCGATCGCGCGCGGCGCCAACGCCGTCGAGGTTGAACCCGTACCAGCCGTCCGCCCAGTTAGCCACCCGCCTCATCGCCGAATCGCTGTTGCCGCCAACCACTATCGGGATACGACGATCGCGCACCGGCTTCGGGTTGACCCGGATCGAGTCGAACCCAACGAAGTCACCGTGGAACGAAGCGATGTCGTCTCGCCACAGCGCGCGCATCGCGGCGACGTATTCGGCGGTGCGCGCCCCCCGCCGGGCGAAGGGCACCGACAGTGCGGCGAATTCCTCCCGGGACCACCCGATGCCGACCCCCAGCGCCAGGCGCCCACCGCTGAGCCGATCCAGGCTGGCCGCCTGCTTGGCCACAACCACGGGGTTGTGTTCGGGGAGCAGCAGCACGCCCGTCGCCAGCCGGATCCGCGACGAAGCGGCCGCGGCGAAGCTCAGCGCGATCATCGGATCGAGCCAATCCGCTTGTGCGGGAACGGCAATCACGCCGTCATCGGAGTAGGGATAGCGAGAGGCGGGCCGGTCGACCATGACCACGTGTTCGCCCACCCACAACGTGGCGAAGCCGCGGTCGTCCGCGGTTGACGCCACGGCGTCGATCACCGCGCGGTCGGCGCCGGCACCGATCCCCAGGGCATGCAATCCCAGCCGCATCGGCCGATCGTCTCACGCGGTCAGCGGCTTTTCAGCAGCTCCGCGAGAACGGCCGCGTGGCTGATGTCGGGGGTGCGGGTGGCGGTGACCAGGGTGACGCCGCCGCGCTTGGCCAGTTCCCGCAATTCCCCCAACGCCGGGTTGCCGCGCAGTTCCGCGTGATAACGCGACGCGAATTCGTCGAAGAGTTCGGGCCGGTGGTGATACCACTCGCGGAGGTCCTTGGACGGCGCGACCTCCCTGCACCAGATGCCCACCCGGGGGTCGTCCTTGCGCACTCCCCGCGGCCAGATCCGGTCGACCAGCACGCGCTGGCCGTCCTCGGGTGTGAGGTCGTCGTAGACCCGCGCCACCCGGATGGGGCCCTTGCCGGTCACGCTCGCCAGCGTAGCGAGGGCGCGGTCAAGCCTGGCCGGTGAGGCGCTCGACGTCGATGACCTCGCCGCGATTGATGCTGACCCAGTCACGCCCATCCAGGTATGGGCGCAGCGCGCGGCCGATCAGCTCCGCGTCGGCCGGCGATTTGGGCCGCTGCAGCTCGTACACGTGCGGCAACTCGGCCATGCCGGCGACGACGTTCCACAGCGTCAGGGCCTGCGGTCCGGTCGGCGGGTCCACCAGCACCGGCCCAAATAGGCACTGCCCCAACAGGAAAAGCGTGGGCACTCCGTAGCCGCCGGCCTCGATGACCCGCTGATGCTCGCGCAGTATCTCGTCGTGAGTCGTCGGGTCGTCAAGCGCCGCATCGAGAACCGACGCCTCGACCCCGATGTCGCTCAGCAAGCGCCGCGCGACGGCCGGATCGTGCGGTTTGCCGCCCAGCGTGTGCAGTTCGTGCCCGACGGCGGCGTACCAGCGGTCCAGCAGCGACATGTCGGTGCGGCGCAGCAGCGCCCCGATCCGCATCAGCGACCAGCCATAGGACCACTCCCGCTCCCACGGGTGTTTCTGGCCCTCCGACCGGTTGACCTCCTCGAGGCTGAAAAAGCGCCAGTCGACGGTGATTCCCAGCTGCTCGCGGACGTCGCGGATCCACAGCGAGGTCTGGTAAGCGAACGGGCACATCGGGTCGAAATGGAAATCCACGGCAACGCTCATCTGTCGACCCGTCTCGCGAACTCAGTAGTGATAGGTGTCCGACGGCGCGGGCGAATGATCCCGTTCTTCGTCGTCGAAGTCCGACGATTCTATGCCGTAGGCGCGCGCCAGTTCGAGGATCTTGGTGGCCCTGGCGATGCGCGGCAGGTCGGAGCCGTTGCGAATCTCCCCGCCGTCGCGTTCGAACTCCGCGAAAAACTCTTTCGCCCAAGATATTTCGTCTTGCGACGGCGACAGCCCCTCGTTCACCACGGCGCATTGATCCGGGGTCAGGCAGATCTTGCCCGTCATCCCGAACTCCACGGACACCGCCGTGGCCTCGATCAGCTTCAGCGCGTTGGAGCCGATCGTGGGCCCGTCGATGGCGCTGGGCAGGCTGGCCGCCTTCGCGGCGATCGTGAACCGCGACCGGGCGTAGGCCAGCGTGCTCGGGTCCTCACCGAAACCGGTGTCGCGGCGGAAATCGCCGATGCCGAACGCCAGCCGGAACGTGCCCTTGGCGGCGGCGATTTCGGTGATGCGCTCCAGCCCGCGGGCCGTTTCCACCAGCGCCACGATCGGCACGTTGGGCAGCCGCTGGGCGGTCTCGGTGACGTGGTCCACCGATTCGACCATCGCCAGCATCACCCCGCCGACCGGTGTCGCGGCCAGCGCGGCCAGGTCGTCCGCCCACCACGGCGTGCCGAAGCCGTTGACGCGGACCCAGTCGGTGTTGCCGACGCTCAGCCAACTCACCACGTTGTCGCGCGCGGCGTGCTTGTCCTTGGGCGCAACGGCATCCTCGATGTCGAGCACGACGATGTCGGCCCGGGAGTGCGCCGCGGACTGGAAGCGGTCGGCGTGCGCGCCGTTGACCAGCAGCCAGCTGCGGGCCAGAACGGGATCGATGCGGTAGCCGATGACGTCGTCGGGCTCCGTCGCGCTGCTGTTGACCTGGTCGTACATCTCGTCTTTTCGTGGTTGGCGATGTCGGGCTGGTGCTCTAACCGTAGCGATAAGCCCCAACGAGCGGTTGGGCATGTCCCCGGGAAACGGCTCGGCCGCCCGGACGGACCAGAACGGTCGCCCGGGCGGCCTCGCGTAAGCCCGCTGTGAGCTAGTTGATGCCGACAACCTCCTGCGCGATCGCGGCGACGCGCGTCTGGGCGGCCGAAACCACCCGCTGGCGATTCTTGTTCGCCTCCTCGTAGGCGATGATCGCGCGCACGTCGCGCGGATTGGCGAGCTCCTTCACCTCGGCGACGGCCTCGCTGACGTTGAGCTCGTCGTAGTTGGCGATGGGCAGCTCGTCAGGATCCAGGACCCCCACCGCCGTGCGGGCCGCGTGCAGGGCGTCGGCGGCCTGCCGCGCGCCCTCGCCGCGGGTGACCTTCTCGGCCGCCTCGAGGGCGGCGTTCCGGGACGCGGCGAGCGCCTTCGTCGCCACGTCACCGGCGTGGGCGCCGCGGCTCACGAATTCGTTGAAGGTCGGGCGGGCCGAACGCAGCGCGTCCGCGGCCCGGTCCACGCCTCGGAACGACCACTCGACCGGCAGGTTCACCAATTTCACCGCGGTGCCGGCCGCCGCCTGCAACGGCGTGCGACGCAGCGCGGCCGGGCCGCCCAACGCGTCCTCGGCCAGCACGGTCGTCAGCCAGTCGACGGTCGCCGAGTGGGCGGTGATCAGCCGCGTCGCCAGGCTCTCCACGTCGGGAAGCTCGGCGGCGACGGCCAGGGCTTTGAGGTAGCGGGAGCGGTCCAGGAGCTGGTCCTCGAGCGCGAGGTCACCCAGCAACGCCTCGTCGAACGGTTGGGCCTGCTCGGTCAGGGCCTTGACCGCCGCGGCCGCACGGCCCAGGAACGGGCCCACGATGTCGGGGACACCGCCCAGGTCGCGGATCGCCTTCTCGATAGCCTCCGACCGGCCGCGGGCGTTCGACGCGTTCTGCGTCAGCTCACGCTGGACGGCCTCGGTGCGGGCCTGCGCGATGCGGGTCTCGGCAACCTGGATCTCGGTGTTGGTCAGCTGGTGGAGCGCGCGCAACTGCGCGAGCACCGTGGTCTTGTCCGATGAAGTCATCGAAATGTGGCCTCCTGCATTGATTGATTGGCTCGGCATGAAAGCGCCTTTCTAGCGGCTACCCATTCGGCCGCCGGCCGATAACATCACCGTCCGCCCTGTGACGCAGATCGCTTTCGGCGGTGTGGCGTCCCCCGCCAGCCGGCTAGGACAGCAAACGAAACGCGTTCGGGGACGGGGTTTCCCGCGGCTTGCCCGGGGTAGCCAGCAGTCGCCACGCTGCGGCCCATTGCCGCGCGTCGCTTCCCGTGGGGGGCTAGAGCAACCTGGTCACCCGCCTGGGCTAGGAAAAACCCATTAGGAGTAGACATGCGTAAGGCCATTGCGATTGCTTCCGCCACCGGGGCACTGCTGTTGGGTGGGGCAGGTGTAGCTAACGCCACCACCCCGAGCGCTCCCGCACCGACGGCGACCACAACGACGCTGGCGGACAACAGCAACAACACTGATCAGCACAGCGACAACACCGGGCTGTGGGGCCTCGTCGGCCTCCTCGGGTTGGGCGGGCTCGCCGGGCTGATGCGCCGGAAGGACACCGCCGTCGGGACCGGCGTCGGGCCGGCCACCCACGACCGCACCGTCTGACGCGTTCGCACAGTTCAGATCCCCGTCAGGCGCCCACGCCTGGCGGGGATCTGGCCGCGAAGGCGGCGGCGCGCAGCAGCGCGGCGTCGTTTAGGCGTTTGTGCAGCGGGTATGCCTCGCCAAGCCGCACACAGCCCATCGTGCGCGTCCCTAATCCCCGAGAACAGTGGAGGTATCGGCGATGGCCGACATGATTGTCCAATCGCCCGAGGAAGTCGTCGCGTTCCTGAAGGCGCAGCACAACCTGATCGAGGACCTGTTCGACGAGGTGCTGCACGCGACTGACCCCCAGGCGCGAGAAAAGCCGTTCACCACGCTGCGTCAGCTGCTGGCCGTGCACGAGACGGCCGAGGAAATGGTGGTGCATCCGCGCGTGCGCCGCGAGGCCGACGCCGGCGACGCGATCGTCGACGCCCGCCTCAAAGAGGAGCACGAGGCCAAGGAGTTGCTGTCGCAGATCGAGAAACTCGACATCACCTCGCAGGAGTTCGTCAACGAGGTGACCAAGCTGCGCGACGCCGTGCTCGACCACGCCAATCAGGAGGAAAGCGACGAGTTCCCCGTGCTGCAGCGGGAAGTCGACGAGGCTGACCTCAAGCGGATGGGCACCGCGGTGCGAGCGGCGCAGGCCATCGCGCCAACCCACCCGCACCCCGGCGTGGAGTCGGCGAAGCTCAACTTCGCCCTTGGGCCGTTCGCCTCGATGCTGGACCGGGCCCGGGACCTGATCGGCCAGGCCCTCGGCTCCTAGCCGTTTACGTAGGCTCGTAGAGGTGAGCGTCGCCCCGGATATGACCGTTGCCCTGCAGGACCGGTTCTTCCGTGAATTGCCGGAGATGGCGGTCCGCTGGCAAGCCGAGGCCCCGGCCGACCTCCGACTGCTCGCGTTCAACGAGCGGCTCGCCACCGAGCTTGGCCTGGACGCCGACTGGTTGCGCGGCCCCGACGGGCTGCGCTTCCTGGTCGGCGCGTTGGTCCCCAGCTCGGCCGCGCCGGTGGCCCAGGCCTACGCCGGGCATCAGTTCGGCGGCTTCGTGCCACGGCTGGGCGACGGCCGCGCGCTGCTGCTCGGCGAACTCGTCGACCGCGACGGACGCTTGCGTGACATCCACCTGAAGGGCTCCGGGCCGACACCGTTCGCCCGCGGCGGCGACGGCCTGGCCGCGGTGGGGCCGATGCTGCGCGAGTACATCGTCAGCGAGGCCATGCATTCGCTCGGGGTGCCCACCACGCGATCGTTGGCCGTCGTGGCCACCGGCCGCCCGGTGCTGCGCGAGGCGGAACTTCCGGGGGCCGTGCTGGCGCGCGTGGCCAGCAGCCACCTGCGGGTGGGCAGCTTCCAGTTCGCCGCGGCGACCGGCGACGTGGACCTGCTGCGGCGCCTCGCCGACCACGCGATCGCCCGGCACCACCCCGGCGCCGCGGACGCCGAACGCCCCTACCTGGCGCTCTTCGAGGGGGTGGTCGCCGTCCAGGCGTCGCTGATTGCGCGCTGGATGCTGATCGGATTCGTCCACGGGGTGATGAACACCGACAACATGACGATCTCGGGCGAAACGATCGACTACGGGCCGTGCGCGTTCATGGAGGCCTACGACCCCGAGACGGTCTTCAGTTCCATCGACTTCTGGGGCCGCTACGCGTATGGCAACCAGCCCCTGGTCGCCGGCTGGAACCTCGCCCGCTTCGCCGAGACGCTGCTTCCGCTGTTCTCCGACGATGTCGAGGAGGGAGTGGCGCTGGCGGAGCAATCGTTCGGGGTGTTCCAGCGCGAGTACGACGCCGTGTGGTCGTCTGGGATGCGCGCCAAACTCGGCGTGTCCGACGTCGACGCCCGAGACTTCGCGGCGCTAGTCGACGACTTGCTGGCCTTGCTGAAGGGCAGCCACGTCGACTACACCTCCTTTTTCCGTCGGCTCGGCCGAGCCGCGCGCGGCGACACCGAACCGACGCGCGGGGAGTTCATCGACCTCGCCGGGTTCGACGCGTGGCTGCCGCGCTGGCAGGCCCTGCGCCCGGACGCGGACGTCATGGACCGGGCCAACCCGGTCTACATCCCGCGCAACCACCTGGTCGAGGAGGCGCTGACCGCCGCGACGGCCGGCGACCTCGCCCCCGTCGAGCGGCTGCTGGCCGCGGTGAGGGCACCCTACGACGAAAGACCGGGGCTGGAACGCTACGCCACCCCGGCCCCCGAGGACTTCGGGAAGTACCAAACGTTTTGCGGCACTTAGCCTTACGTTAGCTTCGCAAACTCGGCCCGCAGCTCGTCGAGCCGGCGAAGCGTTTCGTCACGAGGTTCGGTGGGCAGTTCCACCAGCAGGTGCTCCACTCCCAGAGCGAGGTAGCCCTCGAGCTCTTTGGCCGTCGATGCGCCGGCATGGAGGCTGATCACCGGCACGTCGCTGCCGGCCGCATCGCGCAGCCGCTCCAGTTGAGGCGCCAACACCTCCGCCGACGGTGTCATCGACAGCCAGCCGGCGTGCAGCCGGGCGATGCGTTTGAAGCCCGCGGGTCCGCCGCCGAAGTACAGCGGCGGATAGGGCTCTTGCACCGGCTTGGGCCAGCTGTAGATGGGGCCAAAGTCCACCAATTCGCCGTGAAATTCGGCCTTTTCGTGCGTCCAGATCTCGATCATCGCGTCCAATCGCTCGTCGACCACCCGTCCCCGGACCGACGGGTCGACCCCGTGGTTGGCGATTTCCTCGCGCAACCAGCCCACGCCCACGCCGAACCGAAATCGACCCTGCGACACCAGATCCAGTGACGCCACTTCCTTGGCCGTGTGAATGGGATCGCGCTGGGGCACCAGCGCGATGCCGGTGCCCAGGACCAGCCGCTCGGTGACGACGGCGGCCGCCGTCAATGCGACGAACGGATCCAGCGTGCGGTAATACTTCCGCGGAATCGGCCCACCCGCCGGGTAGGGCGTTACCTCGCCCGCCGGGATGTGGGTGTGCTCGGCCAGGAACAGCGACTCGAACCCACGCTCTTCGAGCGCCCGACCCAGCTCTGCCGGTCCGATGCCCTCGTCGGTGATGAATGTCAGCACGCCCACAGCCATGGCGCCAGTCAACCGCATTCAACTCGTCGGGGCGACCCCTTACCCGCGTTCGGCCACGGGGACCAGACGCGCCACGCCGCGCAGCATCCAGGGAGCGCGCTTGGCCATCAGCGCAACGGCGCGGTCGGACCGCCGCATCGCCGTTCGGGGGCCGGGCGTGGGCGCGGCGGCCAACTGGGCGTCGCGTGAGGGCGCGCCGGCGCGGTGCCGGTCGACGGCGAGGATCTGCCAGGTGCCGGGCACGCCGCGCAGCTCGGCCCCACCCCGGTCCTCGAAGTGGGTTCCCGAGCCGACGACCAGGTCCCGCACGGTGCTGGAGACCAGGATCTCGCGGGGCCCGGCCAGGGCGAGGATGCGGGCGGCGATGTGCACCGCGATCCCCCCGATGTCGGCGCCGATCAGTTCGCACTCCCCCGTATGGATGCCCACCCGCAGCTCGATGCCCAGCGTTTCGGCCTGGTCGTGCAGGGCCTCGGCGCAACGGATCGCCTGCGTCGGCCCGTCGAAGGTGGCGAGGTGGCCGTCGCCGGTGCTCTTGACCACCTTTCCGCCGAACCGCTCCGTCGCGCCGGCGGTGATCTCACCGAAGCGTTGCAGGACCGCGCGCCACCGTTCGTCGCCGTCCGCCGCCGCGCGTTCGGTGGACGCGACGATGTCGGTGAAGAGCACGGTCCGCAGGGCGCGCTGGGATTGCGACGGCGCGCGATGACTACCGGTCAGAAATTCTTCGATTACCGTCGCGATCCGGTCCGTATCGGCGAGCCAGGGCACGTGATCGTTCCCGGCCACTTCCAGCATCCGCGCGTTGGGGATGTGGTCGGCGATGTACCGGCCAAACTGCACCGGGACCATGTCGCCCGTCGCATGGATGACGAGGGTGGGCGCGCTGATGATCGGCAGAACCGGCCGGACGTCTATCGAGAATGCGGATTCCATTGTGGCGCGCGCCATTCCGGGGCTGGCGCTCATGCGTTCCAGCATGGCAAGCTGGCGCATCGATCGAATCGAAGGGAGCAGGCCCCGCAGCGCTTCCCCACTGCCCCATGACGAGCGGATGGCTCGGCCGAATTGCTGGAACCTGGCAACCTGATCCACCGACGGGGTGTAGGCCTCACCGAGCAAGGGCGCCATCTTCGCGCGGAGCGCGGCCGGGTCGCCCTCCATGTCGTCCCACGTCCCCCAACCGGCGAACGAGGACGCGCCGGTGACCACCAGCGCCCGCGTCCGCTCGGGCCGGGTCGCGGCAAACAGCATGGCGGCGGGTCCGCCCTCGCTCGCCCCGAACAGGACCGCCTCTGAGAAGCCCGCGGCGTCCATGACCGCCTCGATCTCGGCCGCCCGATCCTCGAGCGTGCGCACCTTCGGAACCGGGTCGGACAGCCCCACCCCCGCCTTGTCGAACAGCAGCACGCGGCAAAACGTGGAAAACCGCGCCATGAACGCCTCGAACTGGGGCACCGTCCAGAACATTTCGACGTGGCTGACGAATGACCCGGCGAATACCAAATCGACAGGTCCGGCACCGAATACCTGGTACGCGAGGCTGAGATCACCGCAGTTTGCATACGCTGTTTCGGGCACGCCATGAGCGTACGACCCGGCCCAGCAAATGCGTACGGCTTTGCTTGGTTCAGGTCGTCGGCGCTTCGCTCTTCCGGGTGCTCCGCCGCGCGGCGCCCCAGAGTCCGACGCCGATGCCGACGACGGCGCCGCCCAGTCCGATGAGTTGCTGTGCGGGCTTCAATTCGTCGTGGACGCTGAGACCGCCCAGCAGGTCGGCGGCGTCGGCACCGCCGGAGGCCAGGAACCAGCCGCGAGTGTTCTTGCCGCGCAACGCCGCGGTCGCGAGCAGCCCGCCGATCAGCGCGTCGCGATAACCCATGGACCGCAACAACAGTCGCGCCGTCGGCGTCGGCTCCTGCGAATCTCCCCAGAACCGGTTGGCGCTCAACGGCTCGACGAGGAACCAGACGCCGGAGGTGAATCGGATGCTGCCCGCCAGAAGCGCGGCTCGGTCGATGGCCATGCCCGGCAGCCTAGGAGCAAACCGCGCTCTTGCCTATGGGGCGGGGCACGCCCGGGCGATTTGTATCGAGGCCGGCCATAGCGCCGTGGTCAGGCCGAAGGCTACGACGTCGGCTCCCGTGGGCGACACCGCCTCCACCCGGGCCTGAATCTGTCGAGCCTCTTCGGCGTGAAAAAGCGTCCACACGAAGCCGATACACAGGTAGGGGATGGCCAGCCACAGCGCGAGTTCGATCAGTGCGCCGATCCTGGCCCGGTAACCCAGGGTGCGTCGAAGCAGGTCCATGTCACTCCAGCGCGGGATCGGGCAGCCCGCACAGCCAGCACAGCGTCGCCAGGCCGTCGGGGCTACCGGGCCAGTGCCTGGCCAGCGCGTCGGGTCCGGCCACCCGGCTGACCCAGCGCAGCACCAAGCCGACGATCACCACGTCGTCGGCGAATCCGATAACGGGGATCGCGTCCGGGATCAGGTCGATGGGCGACACGACGAAGGCGATCAACGCCACCAATGCGATCCGGATCCGGCGTGGCAACTCGGAATCGGCGGCAAGGCGTTTCAACAGCCGGAGCACGTCGGGCAGCAGGCGCACCAGGTCCTGCAACTTGGCCTTGGGTCTCAGCAGCCAGAAGGTGAGGGCCAGGAGCACCCAGATCACCGCGAACGCACTCGCGATGCCGATCAGAATCATCCACCAGTCGGGCCACACCATGTCCATCTTGGCGGGCCTGGCCGCCGCGTGCCAACCCCTCTGCGAACGCCCGCGTTTCTGTCTAACCAGCGCCTAGCGGCGGCAACGGAATCCAGGGGAACATCCCGGTGTTGGTCGGAGGCGGCGGTGCGACCGTGTCCGGCTCTCCGATGTGCTGGGGACAGTAGGCGTTCACCGCGCTGGTGGTGAAGCTGGTCGCGTCCGAGACCGTGAATCCCCCGTTCTCTGACGTCACACTCTGGATGACGGCGGCTTTGGAGTGACCCTGGTCCATAAGTTCGCACGCCTTCTTGGCGACCTGTACGGCGACGGCGCCGTTCTTGTACGGGACGCCGGCCCGATCGAGTGCCGCCAAAAAGTTCGCGTCGGGGTTACCGGTCGGATCGGCGTGTGCGGGCGAGGCCGCGGCGATCATGGCGGCGAGGCTCGCCAGCACGAGAAGCGTCCGCACCGTTCCATCCTCGTACAGATGGGCGGCGTTGTCCTGCCGACCTGTCCACGCGGGCGTCGGACGCCGCCGGCTGTGGTACACAGGGCTATGCCCACGCTGAACCGTCAATCTCGTTGAGGGCGCGGGCGTGGGCGACGACCGACTGCTGATCCCCGGACAGACGTGCTGGCGGGTGGCGCGCGCCGATCAGTGGGCTCACATCATCGATGCGGCCGATTACTTCAAGCAGGTCAAGGCCGCGATGTTGCGGGCCAGGCACCGGATCACGCTGGTCGGTTGGGATTTCGACGCCAGGATGACGTTCGAGCGCCGCACCAAGACGATGCCCGGCCCCAATCAGCTTGGCGCCTTTCTGTATTGGATGCTGTGGAAGCGACCAACGCTCGACATCTACCTACTGAAGTCCAACCTGCGTCTACTGCCGGCCTTCGACGGCATCTGGTTTGGGCTGACTCCGGTGGCGCTGGTCAACCAGATCAGCAGCAGGCGAATCCACTTCGCTATCGACGGTGCCCATCCCACCGGCTCGGTCCATCACCAAAAGATCGTGGTGATCGACGATTCGGTGGCGTTCTGCGGCGGCATCGACCTCACCGTCGACCGTTGGGACACCCGCGCGCACGAACATCGCAATTACGCCCGCCGGACGTTGGGCCGCAGCTACGGGCCGCGCCACGACGTCGCCGCAGCGGTCGACGGCGAGGCCGCGCGTGCGCTCAGCGAGCAAGCCGTGGCGCGGTGGCGGACGGCGACCGGGCAATCGTTGACGCCGATCACCGCCAGGCACACCGCATGGCCCGGCAAGCTCGGCCCCACCCTGCGTGGCGTCGACGTCGGAATCGCGCTAACCCTGCCGGAACTCGACGGTCGCCCCGAGACCCGGGACGTCGAGGCGCTCAACCTCGCGGCGATCGCGGCGGCGCGCGACACCATCTATCTGGAGAACCAGTATCTGGCGGCCCGACGCATGGTGGAGGCGCTGGCCGCCCGGCTACGGGAAGATGATGGCCCGGAGATCGTCATCGTCGTCGCCCGCCGGGGCAACAACCCGCTCGAGCGGGGAACGATGGACTCCGCTCGCCATCGGCTCATTCAGGTGCTGTGGGCCGCCGACGTCCATCGGCGGCTGGGCATCTACTGGCCGGTTGCCGACGGCGGGGCACCCATCTACGTCCACTCGAAGGTGATGGCGGTGGACGACCGGTTCCTGCGCATCGGATCGTCGAACCTCAACAACCGATCGATGGGGTTCGACAGCGAATGCGATCTGGCCATCGAGGCGCAACCGGCGAGTTCCGAAGACGACGGCGTGCGGCGCGAAATCACCTCGGTGCGAGATCAATTGGTGGCCGAGCACCTCGGCGTGTCCGACAAAGAGTTCGAACAGGCGATGCGTGAATGCCGGTCGGTCCGCAAGGCGATCGAAGCGCTCCGCGGGGACGGCAAGACGTTGCGACCGTTCACCGAGCGCACCGTGGCCGACGAGGCGGGACCGCTGGCGGAAAACGACCTGATGGACCCCGACCACGTTCCCCGGTCGCTGGCCCGAAGCGTGCAACGGTTCATCACCGGTTTGAGGGGTTGAGTTGCGGCGAACTCGGCTTAATGTGGGACCGGGATGAAGGACGAGTGCCAATGAATGCCGACGACGAGTCCGTGACGACGCTGGAGGACCTCAGGGGTGATCTGGCGCAGCGGTACAAACGGACGCCGACCGGTGGGAGCTCGGTCGACGGCGCGACCGTCGACGCCGACATGGCGGCCCTGGACCGCGACGGTTACGTCATCTGGGAAGGCCTGCTGACCGCCGAGCAGTGCCATGAAATCCGTGAGGTCGTGCGCCCGTGGCTCGGGCACACCGGACGCAACTCGTTCGAGGGCCGGCACACCCAGCGCATCTACAGCCTGCTGAGCCGCACCCGGGTGTGCGACGGGCTCGTCGACAACCCGCGGGTGCTGGCCGTCCTCGATCGCCTGCTGATGCCGAACTACCTGCTTTCGGCGTTGCAGGCCATCAACATTCAACCGGGCGAGGCCGCGCAGCTGGCGCACCACGACGACGGGTTCTACCCTGTGCCGCGCCCACGAGATCCCTTGGCGGCAGCGACGATCTGGGCCATCGACGACTTCACCGCCGACAACGGCGCCACCGTTCTGTACCCCGGCAGCCACCGATGGGGCAAGCGCCGGCCCGGCCCTGACGATGCGGCGCTGCCCGTGGTGATGCCGGCCGGTTCGTGCGTGTTCTTCGTGGGCACGCTTTGGCACGGCGGGGGCGCGAACAAAACCGACCGCGAGCGCCTTGCCGTCACCGCGCAGTATTGCCAACCGTGGCTGCGCCCGATGGAGGCCTTCACGTTGTCCATCTCGCGTGACATCGCGCGATCGGTTTCCGATGACATTCGCCGCATGCTCGGCTACAGCATCCACCCGCCGTTCGTCGGCGCGGTCGACGGCCTGCACCCGCTGCGGCTGCTGGATACCGCCGAGGATTCGTAGGCCCTAGGTCCGCTCGCCGCTGACGCCGACCAGCGCGGCCGCATCGGGGGTCGGCGAGGACCGTTGCGCGCCAACGAGTTCGATCGCCTGGCTGCGGCTCAGCGCGATGGCGGCGGCGACCATCGCCGAGACCGCGACCACGAGGGCGAGTGCCGCAGCGCCGCCCACCGCCAGGTGCTCACCAAGCACCGCGACGCCCAGCAGGACCGCCACCACGGGTTCCCCCACCAGCATGATCGGCACCGAGGCCTGCAGGGCTCCGGCGTGAAACGCCGAGTTCTGCACCAGCGTCACCGCGACGGCGAGACCGACGAGCAGGTATGGGGCCGGGACCGTCAGCAGCGCGTGCCAACCGCCGACGCCGAAGCGGTGCGTACAGATCTTCGTCAAGACGGCGATCATGCCGAGCAGGATCGCCACCCCGACCCCCAGCAGCATGGCGCGGACGCGGCCCGCGGCGCGGCGGGCCGCCGTGACGCAGACGATCAGCAACGGCACCGTCACCAACAGCGCCACGGTCCACGCCGGGACCGGGGGACGGTTATGGCCCTCGCGGGGCTCACCGACGAGCACGAAAACCGCCAGCGCGCCCGTCAACAGCGTCGCCCAGCCCCACTGGGCCGCGCTGACGCGCTGGTGACAAAGTCCGGCGCTCAACGGCAATGCGAACAGCAGCGAGGAAACCAGCAGCGGCTGGATCAGCAGGAGGGAGCCATGGGCGAGGGCCACGGCCTGAAACGCGTAGCCGGCGACGGCGGCGACCGTGCCCGCCCACCACAACGGCCGTCGAGCCAGGGTGGTCACCATCGCCCCGGACATGCCTTCGTCGGCCGGAACCTCCTGCGTGGCGCGCTGCCGGACGACGATCCCCACGGCCGCCCAGAAGGCAGACAGCAGCGCCGAGAAGATCGCGACCGCGTGTGATTCCACCCACCCCATGGCGGGACGGGTACCCGGGACGTCGGCTCGGCTAACTGCGCTGAAAAGCGAATTACGTCATACGTCGTAGTAGAGGGCGAATTCGTACGGGGTCGGCCGGAGGTTGAACGGCGCGATCTCGTAGGTGCGCTTGTAGTTGATCCACGTCGCGATGACGTCGGGCGTGAAGACCCCGCCCTCGGTCAGGTATTCGCTGTCTTCCTCCAGACGGTCGATCACCGCGGACAGCTGCGTGGGCGCCTGGGGGATCTCCGCGGCCTCCTCCGGCGGCAGTTCGTAGAGGTCCTTGTCGACCGGCGGGGGCGGCTCGATCTTGTGCTTGATCCCGTCCAACCCCGCCATCAACTGGGCGGCGAAGGACAGATATGGGTTGCCCGACGAGTCGGGGCAGCGGAATTCCAGCCGCTTGGTCTTCGGGTTGTTACCGGTGATCGGGATGCGCACGCACGCCGACCGATTGCGTTGGCTGTAGACAAGATTGATCGGCGCCTCGAAACCGGGAACCAGACGCTTGTAGGAGTTCACGGTCGGGTTCGTGAAGGCCAGCAACGACGGCGCGTGGTAGAGCAAGCCGCCGATGTAGTGGCGCGCGGTGTCGGACAGACCGGCGTATCCCGTCGCGTCGTACATCAACGGCACGCCGTCCTTCCACAGCGACTGGTGGCAGTGCATTCCGGAACCGTTGTCGCCGAACAACGGCTTGGGCATGAAGGTGACGGTCTTGCCGGCCTGCCACGCGGTCTGCTTGACGATGTACTTGTACATCTGGTGGTCGTCGGCCGCGTGCAGCAACGTGTTGAACTTGTAGTTGATCTCGGCCTGGCCGCCGCTGCCGACTTCATGGTGGCCCTTCTCCAGCGAGTAACCGGCGTTGGTCAGGTTGGTGAGGATTTCGTCGCGCAAATCGACGTAGTGGTCGGTGGGTGCCACCGGGAAATACCCCCCTTTGGGGCGGACCTTGTAGCCGAGATTGGGGCTTCCATCCGCCTCGGCGTCCTCTCCGGTGTTCCACCACCCGGACGCCGCGTCCACCTTGTAGAACGATTCGTTGGTGCTCGAGTCGAAGCTGACCGAGTCGAAGATGTAGAACTCGGCCTCCGGCCCGAAGTATGCGGTGTCCGCGATGCCGGAACTGATCAGATAGTTCTCGGCCTTGCGGGCGATGTTGCGCGGGTCGCGCGAGTACACCTCGAGGGTGAACGGGTCGTGCACGAAGAAGTTCACGTTCAGCGTCTTGCGGGCCCGGAACGGGTCGATCGTCGCGGTCTCCGGATCGGGCAGCAGCACCATGTCGGACTCGTGGATCGATTGAAAACCTCGGATCGAGGAGCCGTCGAACGCCAGGCCTTCCTCGAACACGCCTTCGTCGAAGGCGTAGATCGGAATCGTGAAGTGCTGCATGGTGCCCGGCAAGTCGCAGAAGCGGACGTCGACGTACTCAATGTTCTCGTCCCTGGCTAGCTTAAAAATATCGTCGGGCGTCTTCTCGGACACGCAACGCTCCTCAGCTTGATTGTCGGCAGTGGCGTGCGAGCGCTTTCTACCCCCGCACTATTTCGCCCGCGTCACCACCGCGAGTCGAACCTGTTGCGTCACAGAAAGACAGGGGTTCCGGTTGCACCGCGGACGGGTTCCGGTGGCACTTCCCTGCCTGTTGGCCGATAGTCATATGGACCGCGCAGTTGCAGCAGAAGTAGGAGTAGTCATGGCAGGCAACGAAACCGGCGATCATCCGGCGACCAGCCGTGGCGATCGACGCCCGTAAGAGTCGAACGCAGCCCGCGCGATGGGCGAGCTCTTTCAGTTTCACCGCGAGATCATCGTCAGCGGTGACGATGCGTTGTCGAAGACGATCGCCGAAGAGCTGAGGGGCGCGGGCGCGCGAATCATCAGGATCAACACCGCCGCCGATCTCCTGGGCGCCGGGGTGCAGCGCGCACGTGCCGTCGTGTGCGCGGGCCCAAATGATGCGGTCAATCTCGAAATTGCCTTGCTGGCACGGGAATTCAGCCCCAACGTCCGCGTTGTGGCCAGGTTGGCCAACGATGTACTGCGCGAAGCCGTCGTTACCGTCAACGGCCCCGGCGCGATCTTGGACGTCGCCGACCTCGCGGCACCCTCGATCGTCGAGGCCGTCCTGTCGCGCAACGCCCACCAATTCAACACGGCCGGTATTGAATTCGTCGTCTGGGGATCCGAGGCGCCACACAACGCGACGCTCCGGGAGATCCACTCCGACCTGGCACCGGTGGCGGTTGTCCACGGCAAGAATTCGCCCGCTCCCGGCGAGGTGGTGCCATGCCCCGGACGTGATCTGCGGGTATACGCCGGCGACTGGACGTCGATGATCGGCGTGAAGGACGAATTGGAAGCCCGTGGCATCACCTTGCCTCCCCCGACCGCGACGCGCGCTCGAAATTCCCGCGTGCGGCGGGTCATCGACGCGGCGCGCGCCATCCGCGACGAGGTGAACCCGATGCTGTTCCCCTCGTTGGCGTTCGCGCTGTTTCTCACTCTCGGGTCGACGGCCGTGGTGCGTTTCGCCTATCACAACCCCCGGATGTCGTGGGTCGACGCCTTGTACTTCGCCTCCGAAACGATCACGACCGTCGGCTACGGCGACTTCAGCTTCGCCCAGCAATCCACATCCCTGCGGCTGTTCGGCGTCTTGTTGATGTTCGGCGGCGCGAGTGTCACCGCGATCCTCGTCGCATTCCTTGCCGACCTGCTGCTGTCGCGACGCTTCGTCCAAACCGCCGGACTGCGCCGCGCACGCCACATGCACGGCCACGTCGTCGTCGTCGGCCTGGGTTCCATCGGCGTCCGGGTCGTCAGTGATCTGGCGGCGGCCGGATACGACGTCGTGGTCATCGAGCCGGATGAAAGCAACCGCTTCCTGCCGACCGTGGCCGATCTCGATGTGCCGGTGATTTTCGGGGATCCGACCATGCGCCAGACGCTGGAGTCGGCGCGCGTCGATCGCGCCCGCGGCGTCGCGCTGGTGACCCAGGACGACATGGAAAACATCGAGACGGGGATCGTGCTGCTCGAAATGCTGGGATCCGACACAAGGGTGCCGATCGTCATGCGCATTCAGGGCCGTGCGCTGGGCACCGCGGTGCATCGGCGGTTCGGTTTCGAGAACGTGCGGTCGATCGTCGACTTGGCGGCGCCGTGGTTTATCGGTGCGGCGATGGGCTTGCAGGTGCTCGGCACATTCTGGGTCGGCCAGCGCTCCTTCATGGTCGGCGGAATGCTGGTGGCGGCGGGCAGCGAACTCGACGGGCTGCGGATGGTCGATCTGTCCACCCAGACCCGCGTCATCGCTATCACGCGGCCGGAAGGGCCGGTCCGATTGCGCCCGCGCCGGGATGCGCGCCTGAAAGCCGGCGACACCGTCTACCTCATCGGCCCTTACCGGGAACTGATCGCGACGCTGCGCAAGGGCCAGCCTCTCCCGCCGACCACCATCAACGGCGAGCGCACCGAGGCGTTGGCCGCAGCGCGGTCGACCCGCCGGCCGGAGGTGCGCCGACCGCGGTGGGCGCCCGACACGGACGGTTGACTAACGGCTAGAAGGCGAACCACTTCGTACCGTCTGGTTGTGATGCACAGCACATTTGTGCTTTCTTTGTATCCGAGGTCACAACGCGATGGGAGTTTCCATGGCCGCACCCCACGGGTCGGGCAAGTATGTAGTGGTTGCACCGCGCGCGACGGGCGCGGTGCGTTCACATCGGATTCTGCTCGCCCTGGTCGTGGTCATGGCGTTCATCGCCGCGGTCACCGGCATCGTCGTCGCCGCGACGACGGGGCACACCACCGCGGCGCTCGTCATCGCGCTGGTGGCCGGCGGGTGGTTTTCCGCCGCGCTCTGCTGACGACTCCCGGGTGATCTGGCTTTCGTCGTGAATCGTTCACGGCGGCAGGGTTTTCGCGCAGCAACACCAAATCCTACGGAGGGGAGCCACCCATGAGCTGGAGGGCTTTGTTGAGTTCGGCGCTGGTGCTGGCCGCGCCGGTATCGCTGGCGCCCACGGTCCACGCCGACCCCAACCCCATCTCGATCGGCGCCTACCTGCACACGCTCAACGTGCTGCAGGTGCCCTACGACAATCCGGGGCGAATGATCGACATCGGCAACAACGTCTGCCAACAGGCGCGCGGCGGCACCGACTTCGACAGCATCTACGGATATGTGGCAAGCAACGGCTATGAGTCCGTACAGGCGGGCCACATCATGGGCGCCGCCGCCGGGGCGTTCTGCCCCGACATGGAGCCCGCATTCAACCGCTGGGCCAACAGCTAACTGGCGACCGCACCGGGGCAGTACTTGATCCGGCCCAGGTCGACCCACATGTTGGCGCGCTTGGCGGCCTGAACGGGAGTCAACCCCGTGACCGCCTGGTTGTTGGCTTGTTGCATCGCGCCGACGATCTGGGCGCGCGACCATCCCTGCGCCATCGCGTTGCACATGGTCTGCTCGGTTTGCATTTCGTAGTACGGCCAATCCGGCGGGAAGCCGATCGGGTCGGCGTGGGCGGCCGGCACCGCGGCGGGAGCGAACAACGCGATGACAAATGTCATGGCAAGAAGCAGCTTTTTGAACACTTCTCCTCGATTCAGTCGCGCAGTCACGGGTTAATGCATTTATACCCCGAACGTCGAAGTGGGACCGATGTTTCGACGGGCTCAGTGCCTCTCACCTGCACACACTTCGGGCCGCTTGCGTCGCAACGGCATTCGCCGGCGTCGCTTCGGTGCCTTTGGTCCTTCCGCTTGCATCACTTCGGCCCTGACAATCGCGGCGGCCCTGGATGATCCTGCCGTTGGGTACATAGCCGATCAGAAACGAGCCGAGATGTGGCAGCCACCACCTGACGCGATCTTGGTTGGCGTCGACGGCTCGGCAGCAGCGCTGCGCGCCGTCCGGTGGGCGGCCCGCACGGCCGTGCTGCGGGATGCGCCGCTGGCCCTGGTCCACGTCGTCGACGCCCCCTCCCCCGAGTGGTTTCAGGTCACCGCTCTCGCCGGCTTCAGCGATTGGCAGGAGACGCGGGCACGCGAATGCATCGCGGCGGCGGTCAGGGCCGCCGGAGAATCGGAGGCTGGACCGCCGCAGATCGATAGCCAGGTCCTGTATTCGGCCACCATCCCCACGCTCATCGCCCTCTCCAAGGCGGTGGCGATGGTCGTGGTGGGCTATCGGGGGCACGGCGGCTTCCTGGTCCGCAGCGTCCTCGGCTCGGTGAGTTCGGGATTGGTGTACCACGCGCATTGCGCCGTCGCCGTGATCCACGACGAGGACGCGCTCGTCGGCAGCATCACGCGGGCACCGGTGCTGGTGGGCATCGACGGCTCAACGGCATCGGAGGCGGCCACCGCGATCGCGTTCGCGGAGGCCTCCCGGCGAGGTGTCGGCCTGATGGCGTTCCACGCCTGGGCCGACCCTCGGGTCTATGCCCTCAAAGGGGCGTACCAAGACGCCAAGTGGGACGCCCGGCTGTCCGAGGAGGAGGAAACGCTCGCCGAACGCCTGGCGGGTTGGCACGAACGCTATCCCCAGGTGGCGGTCCACCGCAGGATCGAAATAGGTGAGCCGGCACGCTGGCTCCTCGAGGCAGCGGAGCGGGCGCAACTGATGGTGGTGGGCAGCCACGGCCGCGGCGGGTTCCCGGGAATGCTGCTGGGCTCCGTCGGGGCGACGGTGGTCAACAAGGCCAAGGTCCCCGTGATCGTGGCGCGTCAACCCTGACCCAGGCTGCGGCCAATACGGCCTTCCCCGTTGCCGGGTCGACACACCCCCCGGCCTTTACGGCGCCGCCGGCGTGCGCGCAACAGTAGTCGTTGCCCTGGCCGAGGTCCTTGATGCAGAAGCTATAGAACTCTTGGTTGACGTCGGCGCGGGCGACGGCCGGATGTTGCAGCGGGCCGGCCATCAGCGTCAGTGCCGCGCCGAAAAGGGCGGCACACACCAGCTTTTTCGGACGAGTGCTCATCGGAGTGATTCCTTCCATCTAGTCATGTCTTTCAAACGCTCGCGCCTCGGCCGTCAAGACGAGGCCCCCGCCGGCACACGCACCTCGATGGGGGCAAGGCCTTGCACCGGGAGCACGAGCGCGTCGCCGTCGGCCGTCGTGACGCCGTCATCGCACGGAACCGTCATGGCGCACATCGCAATGCTGCGACCGACCTCCGTGTAGGCGGCGAACTGCCCTTCGGAAAACCATTGGTCCGACGTGTTGTCGTGGGGGAACTCCGCGCCGCCCTTCTCCGCGGCGTAGGTCAACACCCAATCGGGGAGCCCCTGCCACAACACGGCTTTGGCGATGATCAGCCATCCGGTTCTGGCCTCCGCCGTCTTGATTCCGGCCGCATCGGGATACTTGATCCTGCCCCTGGCCACGGCGCATTTGCTGATGCGGCCGTTGAGGCTGCAGAACGCGTGACTGTCGCCGAACTGCTCGCCGGACCCCGGCGCGAGATTCTCGACACCGAACGGTCCGCCACTGTCCATGGTGATCTCGACGCCGAGTTCGAACCTGGCGAGCCTGATCGCGTCGGCCAGGCCGGACAGCAGCGGAGGGGCGTCGCCACTGCTGTCGATGCAGTAGATCAGCCGGCACCGCCGGCGCAAGGCTTCGACCAGACCGAGGTTTTCGTAGTGCCCACCGTCGGTGACCTGAACAAGCCTGGCGTCGAACTTGTTGATTCCCAGGAGTTCTCGATAGAAGTACCCGGCCCCCCGCATGGAGGGCAGCGCCTTGGGAAACGACGGATCGGCGGCCTTGCGCTGAGCGTTCCGCACGAACAGCGGGTTGGGAAGCCACGTTCCTAGGCGGGCACCGGAAAGCGCCAGCAGCGACTGGACGCCCTTGCTCTGCCTGCCCATCGCCGAGGCGAACGCCGCCCCGCTCACCGCCATCGCCGCCTCCACGGTGAGGTCGCGTTCGATGCGCGGCGGCGACGCCTGGCGCAGTTCGGCGGTCTTCAGCCAGCCAAGTGCCGGTCCCCCAACGTAATCCGCGGTCATGACGTACGACACGGCGTTCAGCCCGGGCGCCGGGCGGATGTCACCGTCGGAGATGGCGGCGGCCGCGGCGAAGACGAATTTCGGTCCGCCGGTTTGCGTCTTGCCGTATTCGTCGAGCCACGTGGCCTCGCTGCGCTTGTATTCCACGGCCCTGCCGCCGAGGCGGCGGACGGCGAACGTGTGCGCCAGCCGTTGCCGGTAGAACGGATGCAGGCTCAGCGAGGTCACGTCAAAGCTGCTCAGCAGCAACGCCAACAGCCCGATGCCACCCAGGTACAACCATTGGACGTCGGAAGTCAACGGCTGGCGGTTGCGCTCCGGGTGCAGGATCTCCTGATCGATCTCCATGTTGAAGACGTAGCCGGCGACAACGCCGAGCAGCAGCAGCCACGCGACCAGCAGCACGCCCAACGTGAACACCACCAGGGCGATGCGCAGCACTCCCGACGGCACGAATCTGAGCCACCGGGAGGGACTTACCAGACTGTCCTTTTTCGAGGTCATCGAGACCAGCGTCGTCCAATATTGCAAGACCACCACGGCCGCGAGGCCGCCGATCGCCCCCACCGGTCCCTTGTCCGGACGCTGCAGGCACAGCCACATCAGTGCCGGGCCGGCGACGCTGAGGCCGAATACCAGCAACGCCAACAACGCGGCCCGTCGGCCCAGCCAGCCGAACGCGGCCTGCCCCACGGTGCTCCATTTCGACGCCGACGCCCATTCGCAGGCCAGATCGCCGATGATGCAGACGATCACCGCCGCAACGGGAATGGCGATCGCCGCCAACGCCGCCACCGGGCGGGCCTGAAGCGCTTCGAGATCGAGCTGCTGATGCAAACCGGCGCCATGCGGCGCGACCCCACCCCTGCGGGGCACGACGGCCCGGAACGGGAAGTACTTGACGAAGATGCCCAGCAGCCATCCGAGCACGACCGCGGACGAAGCCACGATGAGCAGCGAGGCCAACAGGTTCTTGAGTACCTCGGCGAGTGCCCGCAGGAGCGCCAGCGGCGAGTCGGCGATGTAGTCGCAACGGCGGCGCAGGGAGTCGAATTCGACTGAGCCAGGGCTGAATCGCTTGGACAGCGGCGCGATCGCGCCGCCCGCCCTGCCCTCGGAAGCGTCGCTTTGAACGCCGAGCACCCGCGCGCCGGCGCTGAAGCCACCACCGGACACCGAGATCACATAGTCGAAGTCGTCCAGCGCCGGCGCGCAGCGCCACGCGTCCACGACGTCATCGCGGGGGCCGGCCAGCTTCTGCATCGCGCCCATGGCCACGCACGCGGAGCGCATTCCGCCGCCGGACAGGCACAGTGCCGTCGGCGTCGGCACCGGGCTGCCGTCGTGTTTGTGGGCCAGGTCTTCGGCGTCGGGGACGTAATAGGCCTGGCGCCACGCCGCCTCGACGTCCCCCGGCTCCGGGTCCAGCGCCGGCGGCGACAACGTGTCGTCCCACCAGTTCTTGCCGTGGTGTCGCCGGCGGTACCTGCGCATGCGCAGATGCGACAGGATCACCCGGACTATCGCGAAGACGGCCGCCGGTATCGCCGTCACGGCCAAGACGAGCGCGCACCATTTGACGGTTGCCATGGCCGCCGGCGCGTAGATCCAGAAGGCGGCCGGCACCCGGCCGAGCAGCCCGTCGGCGGGCTTGGTCAGCGCGCAGAAGATCAACGCGTCCTCGAGTAGGTGTGCGAACGCGGCGACCAACGCCGCGGCGAGGATGTAGTGGCTGAGCTTCTTGCCGGACTTGGAGAACGCCAGGGCCGTGAAAACAAGGGCGCAGGTGACCAGCATCAGGAAGTAGCCCAAAATCACCCATTGGTCGAAGTCCAGCGCCTCGGTCAAAGCCTTCTTCAGAAACGGGGGTATGCCCTCGCGCAGGAACTGCGGATTCTTGCTGAAGGTCGTCGTGAAGAGGTACTCCGGATCGGCCCGTCCCCAATGATCGGTGAACAGATAAGCGCCCACGCCGACCGGGATGCCGATCGATGCCACCTTCCCGCAGGCGCTCGCGATGGCAGACCACCAACGGAAGCGGGTCGGCACGACGCTGCCGGGACTGTGCATTGTGGTCATGATGACCTCACCGGAAGGCTCGAGTTGTTTGTCGTGCCCTCGAGGGTTCGCCGCGGGAACCGGGGCAAGTAGCGTAGTGGGCTACTCGAAAGTTTCTGATCGCAACGGGCGGCTTCTTGGACGGGCGGATCGCGCGAGACCGGCCGCGGCGGCGGGGCGCCGCGGCGGCCGGCATGCTCGCGGCCTGCCTCGCGCTGGCGCAATGCACGACCCCGGCGCCACCGCGCGCGGGCACACCGTCAACGTCCGCCGCACCGTCATCGCGGGCCGTCGCGTCGTCGTCTAGGCCGCCACCGCCGCCCGGTGCGACCGTCGCACCGGTCACCGCCGCCGACCTCGGCACGACCTGGCGGCCGGGTTGTCCGGTCGAGCCGGCGCAGCTGCGGCGGGTCGACGTCGACTACATCGGTTTCGACGCCCAGACCCACCGGGGCCCGTTGATCGTCCACCAAGACCTCGTGCCGGACGTCATCGCCATCTTCGAGCAGCTTTACCGACTGGGCTATCCCATCGAGAAGATGCGCACGGTCGAGAATTACCCGGACGCCAATGACGAGTTGTCGATGGAGGACAACAACACGTCGGCGTTCAACTGCCGGCTCATCCCCGGAACCGACGAATGGTCTCCCCACGCTTACGGGCGGGCCATCGATATCAACACGCTTGTCAACCCCTGCCTCTACGCCAGCGGGTATTTCGAGCCGCAGAACGCCGCCGCCTACCTGGACCGCACCCGCACCGACCCGGGGCTCTTACACGTCGGCGACCCGGCGGTGCGCGCCTTCACAGATCGCGGCTGGCGGTGGGGCGGCGAGTGGGCGGGTCCCCTCGACTACCAACACTTCGAGCGGCCCTAGAGCCCCAACGCCCGTGCCGCGGCGGTCGCGACCTGACCCCGCAGGTCCGAAATCGGCGAACTGCCCCGCACATGAATCGAGTTCGTCAGCAGAACGACGTAGGTATCCGAGTCCGGATCCAGCCACACCGAGGTTCCGGTGAAACCGGTGTGGCCGAAACTGCCGATGGGAAAGACCACGCCGCGCGGCATGGACAGGCGCGAATCGATATCCCACCCCAGGCCGCGCAGCTCCTGCCCCGCGATCGCCGGATAGCGCGCAGCTAGCAGCGGGTCCGCGGTCTTTGGTCTCTTCGCGATGGCCGCTCGGGCGGCGTCGTTCGCCGCTTGGAGCTGTTGAGCGTTGTGGCCGGGCTGCTGCGGAGTGGTCATCAACTCCAAAGTTGCTTGCGCTAGCGGGAATTCGCTTGGACGACCCGCCAGCCGGTCGAGCAACGCCTGCGCGAAGATGCTCACATCGTGGGCGGTCGAGAACACGCCGGCATGCCCGGCCACGCCGCCCATCCGCCGCGCCGTCGTGTCCTGCACGGTGCCCCGCAGCAGGCGGTCAAGATCGGGATTCCTGCTCGGATCGGATCGCCCCTCCTCGTCACGCGCGGTCGGCGCCACGCGCGGCAAGAGATTGACGTTCCACGTGCCGGCCGAACAGTCGTCCTGCGTCCGGTCGGGCGGCGCGGCGGTCCAGGCGACCGCGGACCCGATCGTCGTGTGCGGGCCGCATGCTTTGGCCGCGGGAAGGTAGCGGGTGTCGGTCATTCCCAACGGTTCGAACACGTGTCGTTGGGCGTAGTCGTCCAAGGTGTCGCCGGTGACCTTCTCGACCAACGCACCGAGCAGGATGAAGTTGATATCGGAGTACCGGAAACCCTGACCGGGATCGGACTCCAGCGGCGTGGTGAGTGCGCGGTGAACGCCTTCGGGTTTGTCGGCCCCGTCCAATCCCCACGGATCGCCAAGGTTGACGTCCCCCGTTTCGCCCGAGGTGTGCGTGAGCAGCATGCGAACGGTCACGGTCGCGCGGCGCGGATCGTTGCCGGCGTCGAAGTCGGGCAGGTATTGCCCGACGGGATCGTCGAGCCCGACCTTGCCTTGTTCGTAAAGTTGCATGACCGCGGTCGTCGTGGCGAGGATCTTCGTCAACGACGCCATGTCGAAGACGGTGTCCTCGGTCATCGGCTCCGCGGGTGCCGGCGACCCGTCCAGTCCGGGTTCGCCTGCGAGCTTGCGCGAGCCGTAGGCCTGCTGGAAGGCGACCTGTCCCCCGTGCCCGACGGCGACCACCGCGCCGGGCAGCCGGTTCGCCGCAATCGCGTCGTTGATCAGCTTGGACACCTTGGCGAAAGCGGCGGCGGTTGCGGCATCGGGCGGTTTGGCGGGCGCCGAGGGCACGGGGGTGAACACCGCGGCCGGCGGTGTCGTCGTCGGACTGACGCTCGATGCGGTGGGCGCCGTATCGCCGCGCGAGCAACCCGCCACGAGCGCGACCACGACGGATCCGACGGCGATGGCTTTCCGCCTACCAAAGGGCAAGCCGCCAAGCGAGCTGTCGCCAAACGCGCTGGCCCGTCCCATCGCCGCCTCCCTACGCCCAAAGCGTAGTGCCGATCCCGTCGCGAATGCACCTGCGAGCCAACAGCTTCGCCCGGTAACGCAATCACGGCGTTCTGCGGCGCAGATCACCGTATCGTGATGAAGCGTGTGTGAGCCCGCGCGGGGTCGGCCGGCCGTCGTCAGCCGCCGCCAGATGCTAGGACTGGCCGGCGGCGTCGGTGCGGCGGCGGTGGTCGGCACCCACTCGAGGACGGCACCGACGGACGTTGCGGCGGCCGCGCGGGCGACGTCGACGGCCGATGCCCGCCTGATGAGCGCCAGCTCGGCCCTGTTGTTGTGCCGGGACGCCTGGGGCGCCCGGCCGGCCCGCTCCGGCGGCCGGCGTCACACCATCACCCGCATGACCCTGCACCACGAGGCCGTGGTCCTCGGCGACAACCGCAACGCACCAAGCCACCTCCGACAGGACCAGCGCTACCACCAGGACGAACACGGGTGGATCGACATCGCCTATCACGTCGGGGTCGACCGCAACGGCAACATCTACGAGCTGCGCAGCACCGAGCTCGCGGGCGACACGGCGACGGACTACGACACGACGGGGCACTTCCTGGTTCTCTGCGAGGGCGACTTCGATCAAGAGTCCGTGCCCGAGGCGCAGCTTGTCGGGGCGGCCCGCGCCTTCGCCTGGGCGGCGCAGACCTTTCGCGTCGCGACCACCACCTTGGCGGGCCATCGGGACCTGGCGTCGACCTCGTGCCCCGGGGCCAACCTGTACGCGCACCTGTCGTCGGGCGACCTCAAACGCCGCATCGACGACCTGCTGGCCGCGGGCGGAGTGGACCTGCAGCGGTTCTGCGGACCCGACGCGGCCGCGCGCGTCGCGGCGATCGAGGCGGGCAACTGAGGGTCGCCGCCGCGGCTATTTGCGCTGCGCGGGTTTGCTGGCGGTGCTACGTTGCTGACCAATCGGTAGTTCGACCGGCCTTTGCGAGGCAACATGTTCGACTCTCGGATCGCGGCCGCGGTACCCACCGCCCTGGCGGCCGCCTGCATCGGTATCGCGAGCGTATCGACGCTGTCTTCGTGCAGCGCCGCGCCGTCGTCGATGCGCGCGGCGGCGACGTCGGCTACCGCCGGCACCGGCCGGGCCGATGCCGGCCCGCCGAGGGCCACGACGATTGCCAGCGGCGTGTACGGCGACCCCGACGCGGCCGCCCAGTTCTGGCAGCAGCAGTCGTACGAGGACAATTGCGGGCTGGCGTCCGTGGCCGACGTGGTTGGCGAGGTCACCGGCCACTCCCCGACTGAGCAGCAGATCATCAAGCTGGCGCAGCAGACGCCCTCGTCGATCCGCAACGGCCCGATTTACGCCCCCACCGGCGACCCGGCTCACGATGGCCCGAATGGCGGCATCGACATGGCCGACACGGTGGTGTTGCTCGAGCACTACGGCATCAAGTCGCACATGACCTATGACAAGCACCCCGAAGAGGTGGGGCTGTCGTCGCTGGAGCAGTACCTGGGCGCCAACCGCAAGGTCATCGCGTGGGTCAACTCCGGAACCATCTTGAATTCCAACGACCAGCGCACCTCGGCCGACCATCTGCTGGTGGTCACCGGCATCGACACCAACTCCGACGTGGTTCACCTCAACGACCCCTACGCCGATCACGCCAACACGAAGGTCAGCATCGCCACGTTCATGACGGCCTGGAAGATCGGGCAGGAATCGATCGTCGTCACCGCGCCGCCCGGTTAGGGCTTCGTCACTGGGCGTTGCCCGGACCCGCCGTTTTCAATGCGCTCGTCGAGGTGGTGGGGGCCGTGGGGGTCGTCGTCGGGGTCGCGGAGCTCGTGGGGCTTGTCGTGCTCGTCGGCTTCGTCGTGCTCGTCGGCATCGTCGGGCTCGTGGGAGTCGTCGGGCTCGTGGGAGTCGTCGGGCTCGTGGGCGTGGTGCTCGCCAGGCCCGGCCCTTCGCCACACCAGTCCGCCACGTCTTTCGGGTACTGCTCGAGCGGTGGTGGGCAACGCTGCCCCGGCGGGAAATTGGCGCCGGCGTTGAGCAGGTCGCAGGGCACGTAGACCTGCTTGCCCGTCTGAGTGTTGGTCAGGCACTTCGTCGGCGGCTCGCCGTGGGCGGTGACGGGAATGACGACGGCCGCCGCCACCACCGCGCCGAGCGCCCAGGCAAGACGGCGATAGGTCATGAAGGCTCCTCGTAGTTGCTGCGAGAGTTCATCACGATTAAAGCCGCCCACCCCCGGCGCAACGCAAATTACCGCTGTGACCGGGACATTCTCCGACCGAGGGCGCCGGCACCGCCTTCTCATTGCGTGCCGAAGGCAAAAACCGTCGTCGAATCGTAGGTCTGGCCGGGGTTGAGCGTGGTGGTCGGGAAGTTCGGGTGATTCGGCGAGTCCGGGTAGTGCTGGGTCTCCATCGTGAATCCGGCGCCCTGCCGGTAGATGTGCCCGCTGGTGCCCGTGAACGCCCCCTCGATGAAGTTGGACGTGTAGAGCTGCACAGCGGGCTCGGTGGTGGAGACAGTCAGCGTGCGCCCCGTTCGCGGGTCCTCGGCCCTGGCCGCTTGCACCAGCCCG